>JAIOJV010000048.1 GCA_019911805.1 Gammaproteobacteria bacterium | reverse complement strand
CCCCCCGACTACAGCCGCACGGGCCGCATCGGCCGCGCCTTGCAGGCGCGGCTCGACCAGCCCAGCCGCATGGTGGTGCGCCGCCTGACCCGCCAGCCGGGGCGCATGGCCGGCGCGACCCTCGGCATCGCGGCCGGCATGGCGCTGTCGGTGGCGATGATCGGCATGCTCGCCGGCTTCGACCGCACCATCGATCAGACCTTCAACGTGGTCGACCGCAGTGATGTGACCGTGACCTTCAACGAGGCCTTGTCGGACAAGGTCGTCTTCGAACTGCAGAATCTGCCCGGGGTGATCGAGGTGGAGCCGGTGCGCAACGTGCCCGTGGTGCTGCGCCATCGGTTGAACAGTCACCTTGGTGTGATCAATGGCCTGGTGAGCGACCCGCATCTGTACCGCGCCGTGGACCGCCATTCAGGTACCATTCACCTGCGCGAGGGCGGCATCATTCTCGCCCAGGCCCTGGCCGGCATCCTCGATGTGCACCCGGGCGAGATCCTCACCGTCGAGGTGCGCGAAGGCCGCCGCCCGACCCTCGAGATCCCCGTGGCGGGGGTGGCCGAGACCTTGCTCGGTGCGCCCGCCTTCATGGGACTGGAGGCGCTGAACCGGGTACTGCGCGAACCGAACCGCATCTCGGGCGCCTATCTGCGCATCGACAGCGCCGCAGGCGGGACCATCTACCGTGCGCTCAAGGGCATGCCCACCGTGGCCGGCGTGAGTCTGAAGGCGGACGCCCGCGCCTCGCTGCAGAAACAGATGGACACCGGGGCGGGTGCCATGCGCTACATCATGACGGCCATCGCCGGCATCATCACCTTCGGCATCGTCTACAACGCCGCGCGCATCGCCTACGCCGAACGCGCCCGCGATCTGGCGAGCCTGCAGGTGATCGGTTTCACGCGCGGCGAGGCCGCCTTCGTGCTGCTGGGTGAACTGGCGGTCGTCACGCTGACAGCACTGCCCCTGGGTGCGTTGCTGGGCTACTACCTGTCCTTCGGCATCGCCGCCGGGTTCAGCACCGATCTGTATCAGATCCCCGCGGTGTTCGCGCCGGCGAGCTACGGCGTCGCGGCACTCGCAGTCCTGGCCGCGGCCAGCGTCTCCGGGTGGCTGGTCAAACGCGACATCGACCGGGCGGACCTCGTCTCCGTCCTCAAGACGAGAGACTGAGCGCATGCCCAGGAAACGATCTCGCACCATCATCACCTGGGGCACGGTTGCCGTGCTCGCTGCCGTCCTGGTGTTCGCATTCTGGCCGCGCCCGACACT
Organism: Gammaproteobacteria bacterium; assembly: GCA_019911805.1. Lineage (NCBI taxonomy): Bacteria > Pseudomonadati > Pseudomonadota > Gammaproteobacteria > Gammaproteobacteria bacterium. The sequence goes on along the minus strand of JAIOJV010000048.1, from coordinate 115,924 downwards.
GGTCGACATGGGTGCGGTCACGCGCGGCCAGATGACGCTGACCGTCGATGAGGAAGGGCGTACCCGGGTGCATGACGCCTACGTGCTCGCGACGCCCGTCGCCGGACGATTACTGCGCGTCGACGTACTGCCGGGCGACGCCGTGGTAGGCGGCGAGACGGTCGTGGCGCAGATGCTGCCGAGCTACCCCACGGCGCTGGACCTGCGCAGCCGCGCGCAGGCCCAGGCCGGCGTCACTGCCGCCGAGGCCGCCCTGCGGCTGGCGCGTGCCGAATTGAACAAGGCCAGTGCCGACCATGAACTGGCCCGCACCGAGCTGCAACGTAACCGTCAGTTGCGCGCAGAAGGTGCAGTGAGCGCGGCGGACCTGGACCGCGCCGTGCGTACGGCACGTGTTACCGAGGCCCAGCTCGGCACCGCCACGGCCACCATTGCGATGCGTCAGGCGGAGCTCGCCAATGCCCGGGCCGCGCTGATCAGCTTTCGCGACACGGGACCCACCGGCAGCGATGACGGTGGAATGCTGGCACCCATCCCCCTGTATGCCCCGGCGACCGGACAGGTGCTGCAACGCCTGCAGGAGAGCGAGACCACCCTGCCCGCCGGCACGGCCATCATGGCGATCGGCAATGTCGGGAACGACCTCGAGGTGGTGGTGGAACTGCTCTCCACCGATGCGGTACGGGTATCCCCCGGCGACCGGGTGATCTTCGAGGGTTGGGGTGGCCCCGGCATCCTGAACGGCGTCGTCGATCGCGTCGAGCCGTTCGGCTTCACCAAGTTCTCCGCCCTCGGTGTCGAGGAACAGCGCGTCAATACCATCATCCGGTTCGCCGACCCGCCCGCGGCCCGGCGGACGCTGGGCCACGGCTACCGCGTCGAGGCTCGTATCGTCGTCTGGGAAGATGCAAACGCCCTGATCGTCCCGTCGAGCGCGCTGTTCCGCGACGGCAAGGACTGGGTGGTCTTCCGGGTCCGGGACGGCAAAGCCAGGCTGCAACACGTCGGGGTCGGTCGCAACAACGGTATCGAGGCCCAGGTGGTGGAAGGGCTGGCACCCGGAGACCAGGTTATCCTCTATCCCCCCGCGGGGCTCACCGATGGCGCCGCGGTCGCACAGCGCAAGACCCGGTGAGGCTCATTCGGTGAGGCTCATTCCACCCACAACCGGTACCATCGATGGCCGCCAACGCGTACCGTGCCCGCACGGCGGCTGTGTCCCGCGCGATGCAAATACTGCCATTGCAGGCATTCTGAACCGCGCCGGGTGACCCGATCGTAAGTCTGGGTTTTTACTCAAATTGGCGGAAGCGGTGAGATTCGAACTCACGAACGGTTGCCCGTTGCCGGTTTTCAAGACCGGTGCCTTCAACCACTCGGCCACGCTTCCTGGATCAGGTTTTCAAGTCCGCTGCTTTCGACCACTTCGGCCACCGCATCGGAGATGCGAACAATACATGGTTTTCATGGCGTTGTCGCACTTGCGCGGGCCTCGCGCGTTTGAGGTTTCAGGCTGCCATGGTATGCTGAACTCCATTGCGGCGACGTGGTCCAATCGCCTCAATGACACCCAGTTCAAACCGGAGGTTTCTGAGATCATGAATTCATTCGACCATGTGCTGACTGCTCGACAGGGCGGCACCGTCTCGACCAACAAGGTCCTGCGCAATACCTATGCGCTCCTGTCCATGACCCTGCTGTTCAGTGCCCTGACGGCCGGTGTGGGCATGGTCATGGGCGTCTCGCCGACGGTGGGCATGATCTCCACCCTCGGCGCCATCGGCCTGCTGTGGCTGGTGTTGCCGCGCACCGAGAACTCCAGTGCCGGTATCGCCGTGGTGTTCGCCTTCGCCGGCCTGATGGGCCTGGGTCTGGGTCCGATGCTCACCCATTATCTGGCCTTCGCCGGCGGTCCCCGCCTGGTGGCGACGGCGCTGGGTGGTACCGGTGTCATCTTCCTCGGCCTGTCCGGGTATGCCCTGACCACCCGCCGTGACTTCAGTTTCATGGGCGGATTCCTGTTCGTCGGCCTGATCGTCGCCCTGGTGGCCATAATCGCCAACCTGTTTCTGGCGATTCCGGCCCTGTCGCTGGCCATCTCCGGCGTCGTGGTGCTGCTGATGAGCGCACTGATCCTGTTCGACACCAGCCGTATCATCAACGGGGGTGAGACGAACTACCTGCGTGCCACCGTCGCGCTCTATCTGGACATCTACAATCTGTTCATCCACCTGCTGCACCTGCTGTCGGTCTTCGCCGGCGGCGATGACTGATCGCGGCAACCGTGACGACCCGCGCGGGCCCTGCAGAAATGCCGGGCCCGCGCGCGTTTTCCTCAACGGATAATTCCCATCCATGGACCTGTGGCTCAAGATCCTCGTTGCGGTGGTGCTCGGCATCATGGTGTTCCGGCTGTGGCCGGCGGCCAGCCATCAGCTCAAGCACGGCCCCAAGGGTTCGACCTCGGATTGGCAGGCTGCGGCGCTCGCCATCGCCGCCGTCGTGGGCTTCATTCTGCTGCTGATCCTGCTGCTGCGCGGCTGACTAAGGCCTCGCCCTACAGCGCCTGCGCACTGGTGACTTCGATGCTTTCGAAGCTCTCCTTCAGCCACCGGTAGGCCAGATGGCTGGCCCATTTCGACAGCGCCTCCGGCATTTCCGTCTTTTGAAAGGAACTCGCCACCAGCACCAGCTTGACGGTGTCCGGGGTGTAGTGTCGCGCCAGATCGGCGCCGGCATTGGGTTGGTTGGGCCGCACCGGTGGCAGGGTGAAGGCCAGTGACTGGATGGACTCGAACGTCAGGTTGGAGAACACCGGGCGGAGCTTACGCCGCACCTCGTCACGCACCATGTTGCAGGCGAACCAGGTGATGTGATCCGCTGCCGCGAGCAGCGACGGATCGAGAACCTCCGGCAACGCACGGAAATAATCCAGGGCCGGGTAGTAGCCGAGTCGTTCCTGCTGGACGTAGCGGCGCACCTGCTCGGCCAGCGTCTCCCCCACGACCCGTGGAGACGAGGGCAGATGCCGCGCGAAGACCTGTTCGCCGACACGCACCACCAGCGTGAGCGCGACCCGGTTGAGATAGAGCCGGGTCACCGCCGGTTCAGTGGCCGCCGCGCAGCACGGCCAATTCCGCGAGCAACGGTCCCGTCAGCGGCTCGAGCTTACGCCGCATGACCGAGCCAATGGCATCAGTACGCGCGAACACCGGTGCCAGCAGGGGTTCACCCACCGCCGACAGCGCCAGCATGGCGCGGACCTGCGGGCGCAGGTCCGGCAGGCGCTCGAGGAGTGTGGGTAACGCACCCTGGTCGCACTCACAGCCTGCGCAGCGGGACTCGGCCTGGGCCATGATTACATCGATGTCCTGCAGCCGCGGCCCGGGACAGGCAATCTGCGCGAAGTAGGCCTGGATCGCCTCCACCAACGCGACGACCACGTCCTGGTCGTTCGGCTTGCGCAGCACCGCTTCGGTCGTGACGATGAAGGCCTGCCCGGGCGCATCGAGGATCCGGCCGAGCTGCGCGGCGTAACAGTTGCCTGCCGCCGCGAGTTCACGCAACACCGGACCGGCGGTCTCCCATAGCGGATGCGGTGCTGGCGTCTCCGGCAGATCGTCCGGGATTGCCAGCAGGAAGCCGACGTAGTAGGTGTTCTTCATGCGGCCCTTGGCCCAGATCCTGGTACGCACCTCCGCATCGATCAAACCCGGTTGCAAGACCAGCCGCACGCTCTCGATCAGTGCCTGCGGTTCCACTTCGAAAGGCAGGTACTCGACCAGGAACTGTGCCAGGACGGGGCCCATGGTGTCCTGAGCGACGCAGCTGCGGGCGAGCATCTTGCGGGCATTGTCCGGGGTCGGCATCGTCCACCAGGCCCGCCGCGCAAGTTCGTTGGTGAGGCCGCGCGCATGGACGACCGCGACGACCGCCTCCGGTTCGCCGAGCAACAGGAGTTTCTCCAGGCTATCGTCGCGAGCCTGGCCCATGCGCGTCCAGCGACGCAGATAGATGGGATACCCACCCGGGGACCCCAGCACGTGGCTGGACAGCATCTCCCGCACCCGTTTGATGTAGGGGTCGTCGCGGCAATTCGGGTTCAGGCGCACGGCAGATTCGCCGCGCGCCGAGTAGCCATGCACGACCATGGCCGATTCATCGATACGCACGGCATGCAGGTCGTTGGCCAGAAGCACGTTCAGGCGCAGTGCGTCTTCAGCCGACAGATCCATGCTCACAGCCCTCCCGGCATGCCTCAGCGATCCTCGAAACCCGCAAGGGTGTACAGGCGCTTCGCCTCGTCGAGATCCTGCTCGACGCCGTTGCCCTGCTCGTACATCAGGGCGAGTGTGGTCAGCGAGCCGGCGAGACCCTGGTCGGCGGCGAGTTTGAACCAGCGCGCTGCCTCGGCGCCGTCCTTGGGTACACACTCGCCCTCGAGATACATGAAGCCCATCCCGTGCTGGGCCAGGGCATGGCCCTGCTCGGCGGCGGCCCGCATCCACTTCAACGCCAGTTCTTCATTGCGTGCCATCCCCAGGCCGTTCTGGTAGATGATGGCCATGCGGTGCTGCGCCTCGGCATTGCCCTGCTCGCCGAATGGCGACAGCAGTTGCATGGCACGCGAGAAGTGTTTGGCCTCGAAGGCGGACATCCCGCTGACGAGATCCATATGGTCTTGATCGGACATGGACATGTCTGTCTCCCGCTGCCGGCGCCCGGCGGCCACCTGCCGCCTACCCTGCGCCATGAATGGTTTTATCTGACTTAACAGAATGTTACTTCAGGCTTCTGAGTCGGTGTATATCCCACATGGGCGGCAGCCTAAACGCCCGGCCGACAGCGGTCCGCCCACCCCCACAGGGATATACAGGTATTGTCCGCCTGATCAGTATACTGCCCGGCACGATCCGTGATCGGAATGGAACCCGCACCGACCGGCATAGCACGACAGACGACGCTCCGATACCTGCAGGGTAACGGAAGTGCGCGTGGCGGGCGATACCAGGGGCGTATGTACCATAAGATAGCGCTACTTGGGTGCCGATCGTTGAGGCCTTATACTCTATACTGGGGCGCAGTGGCGGGCGCCTTGTGACGTAAACTCTGACGAAAAAGCTTTTGTGAGAAGGAGAGGTACCATGAGTAATCCATACTACGAAGCGATCGACAAGATGGAAAAAGCCGGGGTGGACCGCGATTATATCGTGGGCTGGGCCGGCGCCTACAATCAGAACCCGCCGCGTGAAGAACAGCGTGCCAGCGACGCCTACACCGCCGGCTACGAGAAGGGCAAGGCGCGCGACGCCAGCGGCTTCGAGGCCTGGGTGAAGAAGTAGCCACAGCCCGAGTCGTTGTATAAAAAAGGCGGGTATAACCCGCCTTTTTTGTCCGCCCTTTCGGTGCGTCAGGCCGCCGGCTTCTGTTCCGGGAGCAGACTGTTCAGCGCCCGTTTGAGGGTCTTCATGGCGTTCGGCGCCTCGATGTCGATCACCTGAGTACCCACCCATTTACGCTGCCGCTCGCCCAACACGTCGGTGACCCGATCGCCGAAATAGCGCAACAGCTGAAAGCTGGGTTCCTGATCGACCACGGCAAAATCGGCATAGTCGTCCATGCGCTGGTTGAGCCGCGCGATGAACGGCGCCCGGTGGTCGCCGTCGCCGACGAAATCACGGGCATTGTCCTGCACGTAGTCCGCGACCTTGTGTGCCAGGGCGGTGATGAACTCCGCCCGCTCCTCGTCGTCCATACGGGCGTAGGCGATACGGTCCGACATGTGGATGAGAAAGGCCTCGAACTCCTGTATCACGTCCAGGCGCTGCATCTGGGTGTCGGTCTGGAAGCCCTCGTTCTCCAGGTTCAGCAGGGCCGCCTGGCCGATGCGCCATAAATTGAACCCCAGGGCACCCGCGACCTCCTGGATCGAACGGGTCTTGCCCTTTTTGCTCCAACGCGTCTTGAGTCGCACCTCAAATCCCCCATACTGGCTGAACTACGCTGTCTATAGTTAGCGTACGATCTTGAGCGAAATTCCGTTGTGGTGACACCGTGACAACACACCGGTTGCGGGCTGGGAAATTTCCTCCCCCAGCCGACCGCGTGCTAGGATCGCACAGTATACTATCCTGCTAAGGAATCAGCCTATCCCCATGCCGCCCTCGGCCGATCCCATCCTGTCCCGCCGCCATGCCCCGCTGCTCGATGCCGTGCGGCGGAATTGTCACATCTCCGACGCCCAGCATGCCGGCGAATATACCCTTTGCGTCTATCTGTTGAAAATGCGCGAATACTTCCGCTGGGAGAAGGGTTATACCTTCTCCACGCCCCTGCCGAACGACGACGTCGGCACCTGGTTGCGTGAGCGCGAGCAGTTTTGGGAGACCCTGGAGAATACACCGTTCGCGGATCTGCCCATCAACGGCGACCGCTATGATCCCTTCGATGCCACCGCCGTGAACCGCATCCTCAATTCCGAAGGCCTGGTCTACAGTGCGGGACTCGGCCAGTATGGCCGTCCGCATTTTTTCCTCGGCCGCCTCGAACAGCGGCAGGAACAGGCCGATTTCACCATCCTGTTATCGGCCGACGAATATGCGCGTGACCTCGCCGCGCCACCGGCGATGACCCTGGACCAGACGATCTTCGTACGCCGCGAATCCCTGCGCCGCATGATCTGGGAGAAGATCGAGGAATGGCGCTGGAACCGGCCCGACAACGCCATGGGCCGCGCCATTCAGTGCTACGACTTCGAAGGCGACGCCGATGCGGCGCTCGACCGGATGACCGCCACACAGATCGATACGCTGCTGCTGCACGAGGTCGGCGAGGTCATGGCGGGACAGATCCTCGGTCCGCGCTGGGAAGAAATGCTCGCCGCCATGCCACGCTCGCAGATCGAATTCGCGTTGCGTGCGATCCGTGACAACCTCGCCGACAGCCTGTCGACGCTGCCGGCGCTGGTACAGCGGGGTGAACCCGCGACCCTGCATTTCTTCTTTGCCATGCTCACACCGGTGCGCAAGACGCTGGCTCCCGCGCTGACACGCGCCTATGAGAACTGGCTGAAAGGCACGACCACCGCGGCACTCGAGGACTATGTCGCACGTGCCGAGCCACACTGGCGGGGACTCGCCCTCGAACTGCTCGACGCCCACCAGGGCGGCGCCGATGACACCAGCCTGCAAGCCTTGATCGACCGCAACCCTCTGTAAGACAATGGCGGAGCCACCTTCGCTCCGCTGCCGCAGGTTCCCTCAGCCATGACCGCAAGTCACCCCGCGTATGCCGCGCTGCAGACCCTCCGGGAAATCACACCGCACAGTTTCATCTTCGAACAGCGCGGCGCGCTGCCGGCTACCCTCTGCCGCGATATCATCCAGCGCTTCGAGCTGCATCAGGAAGAGCAGTATCAGGGGCGTATCGGTCAGCAGGTCTACGAGGACACCGGGATCAAGCGCTCGACGGATCTGGTCGTCAGCGGCAAGCCGCACTGGCAGGATGTGGACACCCGTCTGTTCCGCTCGCTCGGCCTCGCGCTACGGGAGTTCCGTGCGGTGTTTCCGTACTTCAAGGGGCCCTTCAAGGACATGGGGTATGCGGTCCAGCGGACTCTCCCCGGTGAGTACTACCACTGGCACATCGATGGCGGCAGCCATGAATTCAGCCAGCGGCAACTGGTCGCCATCTGGTATCTGAACGACGTCGACGGGCCGGGGGGCGAGACCGAATTCCTCTATCAGGGCGTCAAGGTCAAGCCGGAGGAAGGCAAGCTGTTGCTGTTTCCACCCTTCTGGACCCATGAGCACCGCGGCGTGACGCTCGAGCACGGTGTGAAGTACCTCGCCACGACCTGGGTCGTGTTCGCCTGAGCACACCCGCGGCGCGACGGCGATCATGAACGCCCCCGTACAGATCCTCAGCCCCGCGTCCGCAGAGGATTTCGATCGCTATTTCGATCTGCGCTGGCGCGTGCTGCGCGCACCCTGGCAGCAGCCGCGCGGCAGCGAGCGCGACGCGCAGGACGCGCACAGCTGGCATCGCATGGCCTGTCGCAGCGGGCGTATCCCGGTCGGGGTCGCACGCCTGCACCGTGTCGGCAGCGGCACGGTGCAGATCCGCTATATGGCGGTGGACCCCGGATTTCAGCACCAGGGCATCGGCCGTGCCCTGACGCGCGCGCTGGAGGGACAGGCCGCGCACCTCGGTGCCCGAACCATCCTGCTGCATGCGCGGGAGAGTTGTATCGGTTTCTATATGCGGCTCGGCTACGAGGTGATCGCACCGGCGCATACACTGTTCGGCACCCTGCCCCACCACGAGATGCGCAAGCGCCTGGCCTGAGGCATCTCGCTGCCGCGACTACTGTCAGACGATACGCGCACCGCGCGCTGCGGCCAGCGCCAGGATCGCACCCCGTTCAGGGTAGCCGGGCGCCCCCGTCTGCAGATACGACTGCCAGTCGGAGAACGTATTCGCCAGCTGAGGATCGGTCCCGTGGCAGCCGAGCACCGTCACGACGTGGTCGCCGACCTTCCACGGACCATCGCCGCGGACCTCGCCGACGATGCGATGGATCGCCTGGGAGGCGGGGCGTTGCAGATGCCAGTAGGGCTCGAAATAGACCAGGCCGCTCTCTTCGACCAGGGGAAAATACTCGATCATGATGTGGCGGGTGCCGGCCGGTGTGCGGATCAGCAGCGGCACCGTCATGCTGAAGAGATCGGCCATGCGGCATCCCCCGGGACTCAGCGGCCGATGACGAGCTCGTGTTCGAGCATGTCACCTTCGGTGCTCAGGTACACTTCCGTCACGCCCGGCATGCGCGCGAGGATGTACGCGGCCATCATGACGCCGAGCTGTTCGTTCTCGCGATGGAGGGCGTCCAGGATGCGGTCGGCGACGATCTGGCAGCGCTGCATCCGATCGGGATTGTCGACCCAGACCCGGCTCATCTGGTAGCCCTTGTCCATATCGCGGTCGAGCGTGGCGAAGAAATCCTCCGCCTCCGCGACGATGGCGGGCGGCACCTCGATCGGGTAGGTCTGATCATCGATCATCACGTTCAGTTTCATCTTCCGGGTGTCTCCCTCGTGTGTGTGCGGCCGGGCGCGGATACATCGACACCGCGGCGCCGTCCGGCTATTTTACCCGCAGCCGTGAAGCCAGGGGAAACATCGATGTTGCTGACGATTTCGAAGGTCATTCCTGAACCACAACTACAGCGCGTCCGCACGCTGCTCGCGCGCGGCAGCTTCAGGGATGGCAAACTATCCGCCGGCCTGGAGGCGCAGCGGGTCAAACAGAACGAAGAGTTGGTCCAGGAGGCCGAGCTGTACGCGGCGCTGAACAACATCGTCATGGGCTGCCTGGTCCGCCATCCCCTGTATCAGAAGGCGGTGCTGCCGCGGCGCATCGCCTCACCCTATTACGCGCGCTATAGCGAGGGTATGCAGTACGGTGATCACATCGACGATCCCGTCATGGGGCCGGCGGGTGAACAATACCGCTCCGACGTATCGACGACGATATTCCTCAACGATGCTGCCGATTACGACGGCGGTGAGCTGGTGATCTGCAGCAGCTATGGCGCGCAGCCGATAAAACTCGCCGCCGGCGACGCCGTCCTGTATCCGTCGTCGAGCCTGCATCGCATCGATGCCGTTACCCGCGGCGAACGCCTGGTGGCAGTGACCTGGGCGCAGAGCATGGTGCGCGACCCGGGTCAGCGTGAGCTGCTGTATCAGCTCTGGCAGGCGCGCGAGGCATTACTGATTACGCAGCCCGAGGCGCAGGAGACCGCCTGGATCAGCAACAGCTATGCAAACCTGGTGCGCATGTGGGCGGACGTCTGAACGGCGGCATGCACAGCCTGTTGAGCGTTATCCGATCGCGTGGCACGGGGAGCGTACCGCGAATCCGTAAGGCTCAGTGGGACCGGACGCCGCGGGACACACACGAAAAAGGCCGCTCACGCGGCCTTTTTCAGTACGCAAGCGGGTTACTCAGCGCTGCGAACCCTTCTCGGCATGGGCGATGTCGATCACCTTATCCGCCAATTTCTGATACTGCTGACGATAACCATCGAGCAGATGGCCGGATTCCGGCGCGTAGTATTCTTCCTGCGTCACGCCCTGCGCCTGCTCATAGGCCGTGAATTTTTTCTGCAGCTCAATCATTTCTTTGATCAACTTGGATTTTTCGCTCATCTTTCTCGCCTCCGGCACAATCAGCCGTGCCTCTGGTATTCACTATGAAACGCTCCCGCGCGGGCTGGCAGCACTATAGTGCCCCTGCCCGGGCGAGGCTATATCCCTATCGGGCAGCACCCGTGAACCGGGATCAATAGCCGCCCTTGCGCATGCTCTCCGGCAGGCCCGCGATGCGCCCCGCCTGCTTGCTGGGGTTGCCCGGAAAGAGATCGAAGAGGTCCTTGCTCTGGATCTTGGCCGACCAACGGTTGCCCATCTCCTTGACCAGCTCGCGGTTATTGGGCTGGTGGCCACTCTCTTCGAAATAGGCCTCGCGCAGATAGTTGATGACATCCCAATGCTTCGGTGTCAGCTCGATCTGTTCTTCCTTCGCGATCACGTGGGCCAACCCCTCCTCCCAATCGTCCGTATTACACAGGAAGCCAGTTTCCGTGGTTTCAATGGATTTCCCGTCGAACTCAATTGCCATTGTTTTCCCCTAGTTGTAGCGATGTACTAATGAAGATTCAATAATTCAATGGGCACCTGCCCGACCTCGAGAGCGGCAATTTTACTGTGTTTCTCTCACCGGTTTAATACCCTTGTGAGGAATAAACAGCCCGCAGCCGATCTTGCGCCCCGGACCGATACCGCTCTGCTGCAGGCGCACCGATTGTTCGGGGTCGAGGTCCGCAACCATCACACTGCGGGTGTGCGTGACGCCGTCGGGGCCGCGCAGCGTATGGCTCATACCGCACATCAGCTTGGTGACCCGGATGTCGAGGTTGCGGAGTTCGGCCGCGGCCTGCTCCAGGAAGGCCGGCTCGCTGAGGTCGGCATCGGCGATCACATGGCGGGCGAACAGCGTGGGCAGCGAACAGAGCTTCCTCACCGTGGGGGCGCCGATCTCGAGCGGGTGACCGGCGATATCCAGCACGGTCCCCTGGAGTGCGGCGGCCGCGTCGATACGTTCCTTCGACAGGCGCAGACTCATGCGGGTGCGCCGCGACAGGTAGATGATGGCGTCTTCCGTCTCCTCGGGACGGTACCAGCCATTGCCGGATTCGGCACCGTGAATCAGGTGCAACCCCACGTCGGCCTCCTCCGCCAGCCAGGGCAGCGCCCGCTGCAAGGCCTCGGACAGCGCATAGGCATGATCCATCGGCAGGCACTTGCAGCCCAGCGCGAAACTCAGGTCGACGATGTCGTCCGGCACAACGAAGGCCGGTATCGTCTCTTTTTCCTCTTGCCAGAACATGGCTGTTTACCTCACCTCCCGGGCGTGCGGCTAGCGCGACGCCGAGGAAAAAGCCGCTTCCAGGCGATCCTCCCAGTCTCCCGGGGTGTCCTGGAACGGCGGTTTCACGTCGATCCGGAAGAACATCTCACCGTTGTGGGCGCGAACCTTGACCGCCTCGACCAACTGTTTGAATGACGTCATGTCGTGTTCCTGCAAAAGAATCTCACTCAACCACAGCATGCTCTGTCTGCCTCCGGGTCAATACCGCGTCATACGGTCATTGGGGCGTTCATTGAAAGACCCGCACAGCCCCGGGTGGTCTCGGTGCCGGCGATGCGGTCGTAATAGCGCGCGCGGTACATCAGTCGTGTCCGACCGTTGGCGGGATCGTCGCAAAACGCCGTACGGCTATGCAACACATTATTGCAAATGATGCCCTGCCCTGGCATCAGCCGATGGTGGTAGGCATGCGCACTGCCGTTTTCCCACAGATTCACCAGAAATTCCCTGGCGGCCCGTGTCATCGGATCGTCGCGCCAGCGGACGTTGCGGGTCCGCGCACTGTAACGCATATGGAGGCTGCCACGTTTGGAATCAACCGAAAACACCGGGCCGGTCTCCTCACCTCGAATCTCCACACCCTGCTCGATGTTGGCCGGTATGGTCAGGGCGCGCGGGTGCATCAGCGCTTCGATCAGACGGGGATCGGCATCACGCAATAGTATGTAGGCGATCTCGTGATCCAGCAGTTGATTCTCGCCGCCCTCGGCCGCGTCCTGGGCGCAGAAGATAATGAAGGCGTGCACCCATTGGCCCGGTTCGTTGTAGTAGCCGTCGGTGTGCCAGTTCAATGCCCGATTGGTATAAGGGATGTAGTCGCGTCGCTCACCGGCCTCTGCGACGTGCAGGGCGCTGATCCCGTCAGGGTCGGCGTGCAGATTGGCATCCAGTGCGTGGAGGCCGAAATAGCGGCCAAAGTCGCGGACAGCCGCTTTGTCGACCCCCCCCGGCCGTGTCGTCACCACCGCCAGATTGGCGCGTCGGCAGGCCGCCACGACCGCCGCACACTCCTCCGCCGATGGCGCCGCGAGCTCGCCGATCGGCACCATCAGTTCCGCAACGCTCGACGGATACGCATCCAGCTTGCGCGCACGCCATTCCCGATAGGCGCGTGTGCTGTCAGGTTGGAATGGGCAGGGATCGAGAGTATTCATTAACGGTGCGGTCACCTTGGTCAAACGGCGGCGATGCGCATAGTGTACGATACAGACTGCTTCGGCCAGATATTCCAGGGTTTCCGGGGTAATTCCATTCTGGAAGGTCACGTAAGCATATAAGTGAGCACTTAATTACCTGACGGGGTATGCAACAGACAGAAATCCGTCACCGCGGGCGTGGAGATGGTTCGATTGCCCGGTTACCTCTTTTGGGATAGGCTGCCAGCCGCGAAACACCCCATGGGTAGGGTATTTTCTCCGCGACCACAGCCCTAGACTGCTTCGCACAGGTACCTGGGGGTATTAACCTCGATATAGTTTAGTATTTCCTGGGTACAGGCTGTCCATGTAGGGTTTTACAGTCGGAAATAGCGTTAAGATTAACCAGGGATGTTCTGGGCCAGCCGGGAAGGCTGATCCGCTCATCTCATCGCACAACCTGCCATCACAAAATCCTGAGGAGACTGCCATGGCTAACAAACACCATGAAACTCCGATGCTCGACGAACTGGAAAACGGCCCCTGGCCGAGCTTCGTATCGGGCATCAAGCGGTTACGAGATCAGCACGACAACGAGCGCATTCGCGGTATGGCCAACTCACTGCTGGGTCAGCTGGAGCACTCGTACGAAACGCGCAAGGGCTATTGGAAGGGTGGCACGGTGTCCGTGTTCGGCTACGGCGGCGGTATCATTCCCCGCTTCTCCGAAGTCGCCACCGCCTTCCCCGAAACCAAGGAGTTCCATACCCTCCGCGTCCAGCCGCCCGCCGGCAACTTCTACACCACCGACATGCTCCGCAAGCTGGGTGACAGCTGGGAGAAGCACGGCTCCGGCCTGGTGACCTTCCACGGTCAGACCGGCAACATCATGTTCATCGGTACCGATACCCAAGGCACCCAGCACTTCTTCGACGAGATCAATGAATACGGCTGGGATCTGGGTGGTGCAGGTCCGTGCGTGCGTACCGGCATGTCCTGCGTCGGTGCCGCCCGCTGCGAACAGAGTTGCTGCTCGGAACATCACATCCATCGCCGCCTGTTGAACCGCTTTACCGATGATGTGCACCGTCCGGCGTTGCCCTACAAGTTCAAGTTCAAGGTCTCGGGCTGCCCGAACGACTGTCAGAATGCCATCGAGCGTTCCGACTTCGCGATCATCGGCACCTGGCGCGACGACATGAAGGTCGACCAGACCGAAGTAAAGGCCTTCGTCGCCCTGAAGGGCCGTCAGTACGTCATCGACAACGTCACCTCGCGTTGCCCGACCCAGGCGCTGACACTGAACGCCGACGATACCCTGACCGTCGATGACCGCAATTGTGTTCGCTGCATGCACTGCCTCAACGTCATGCCCAAGGCCCTGAGCCCCGGCGATGACAAGGGCGTGACCATCCTGGTCGGTGGCAAGCGCACCCTGAAGATCGGTGATCTGATGGGTACTGTGGTGATCCCCTTCATGAAGATGGAGACCGAAGAGGATTACGACCGCATCGTCGAGTTGGGCGAGAACATCATCGACTTCTGGGCCGAGAACGGGCTGGAGCATGAGCGCTGCGGCGAGATGATCGAGCGTATCGGTCTTGTGAATTTCCTCGAAGGCATCGGCGTCGATGTTGATCCGAACATGGTCAACAACCCGCGCCAGAGCTCCTACGTCCGTATGGACGGCTGGGACGAGGAAGCCGAGAAGTGGTTCGCGCGCAAGCAGGAAGAGAAGCGTGCCAGCGCCTGACAGCCCGATACGGATCTCTCGTGATCCACACGGCACAGGCCGAGGGGCGACCTGCAGGGTCGCCCCCCACCGATCAAAGAATTGTGATACAGAATTCAGGAGACGACCATGGCATTAGCAGATATGCGTCCGCCAATCGAATCCGGATGCCCCGATGGGTTTCAGTACATGCATCCGGTAATGATCAAAAACTACGGCAACTGGAAGTACCATGAGCATCCGCGCCCTGGCGTGTTGCTCCACGTCGCCCACAGTGCCGACAAGATCTGGACCGTCAAGGCCGGGACCCAGCGCATCCTCGATATCTTCACGCTGCGCAAGCTGTGTGAGATCGGCGACACCTACGGCGAGGGGTATGTCCGCTTCACCCTGCGCTCGAACATTGAATATATGGTGGCCGATGAGGCCAAGGTCGAACCGCTGATCCAGGCCCTGGAGGAAGCTGGCTTCGTTGTCGGCGGTACCGCCAACTCCATTTCCAGCATGTCCCACACCCAGGGCTGGTTGCACTGCGACATCCCGGGCACCGACGCCTCGGGCGTCGTCAAGGCCATGATGGATGAGTTGATCGACGACTTCCGCAACTGCCGTATGCCGAATCGCGTACACATCACCACATCCTGCTGCCAGATCAACTGCGGCGGCCAGGGTGATATTGCGATCAACATACAGCACACCAAGCCACCGAAGATCAATCACGACCTGGTGTCCAACGTCTGCGAACGCCCCTCCGTCGTCGCCCGTTGCCCCGTCGCCGCGATTCGTCCGGCCCTGGTCAATGGCAAGGCATCGCTGGAAGTGGACGAAAAGAAATGCATCTGCTGCGGCGCCTGCTATCCGCCCTGTCCACCGATGCAGATCAACGACGCCGAGCACACCAAGCTGGCCGTCTGGGTCGGCGGCAATCACTCCAATGCGCGTGGTAAGCCGACCTTCCAGAAGCTGGTGGCCGCTGGCATCCCCAACAATCCGCCGCGCTGGCCGGAAGCGACTGCCATCGTCAAGCAGATCTTGAAGGCCTATCGGGAGGGCGCGCGTGATTGGGAGCGCATCAATGACTGGATCGAGCGCATCGGCTGGCCGCGCTTCTTCGAGGTCACGGGGCTGCCGTTCACCAAGTACCACATCGACAACTGGACGGGGGCTCGTAACAGCCTCAATGCGTCGACGCATATCCGCTTCTGACACTAGATCTAGATCAAGGCGACAGACGTGGGAACACAGTAGTATTCGATGTTAGGGGTGGGAGTTGCGGCCGGAGAATCCGGCCGCAACACAACCCGAGCAACATAATGCTTTCTGACACACACTGTTTTTAAGGACAGTCGCGCTATGAAACTAGCAGTATTGGTTAACGAAGGGCCTTACCAGCATCAGGCTTCCGACAGTGCCCTGCAGTTTGTCAGGGCCGCTGTGGAAAAGGGACATGAGATCTTCCGCGTGTTCTTCTATCACGACGGGGTGAACAACGGCACGCGTCTCGCCGTGCCGCCGCAGGACGATCGCAATATCACTGCTGAATGGACCAAGCTGGCTGCAGAGCACAGCATGGACCTGGTGGTGTGCATCGCAGCCGCCCAGCGCCGTGGCATCCTCGACGAGAACGAGGCCAAGCGCCAGGGCAAGGATGGCGATAATATCGCTCCCGGCTTTCGTATCTCCGGCCTCGGCCAGTTGGTCGAAGCTGGGATCCAGGCAGAACGCCTGGTTGTATTTGGTGACTGACAGAAGGCTATAGACATGGCAGAACCGTGGGAAGAAGACGAAGGTCCCGTCAAGAAATTCATGTATCTGAACCGCAAGGCACCTTACGGGAGCATCTACGCGCTGGAGTCCCTGGAAGTGGTGTTGATTGCCGCGGCGTTCGATCAGGACGTCAGCCTGGTATTCATGGATGACGGTGTCTACCAGCTCAAGAAGGGGCAGGATACCAAGGGCATCGGCATGAAAAACTTCTCGCCGACCTATCGCGCGCTCGAGGGCTACGATATCGAGAAGCTGTATGTGGCAAAAGAATCTCTGGAATCACGCGGCCTGACTGCCGATGATCTGATCGTCCCGGTCGAGGTTTTGGATAAAGATGCCCTGGCTTCCATCATGGAAGAACAGGACGTCATCATGAGCTTCTGATCCGGAGAGGAAAAACGACGATGGCAATGCTGCACACGGTAAACAAATCTCCCTTCGACAGGCGCTCGCTCGACACCGCCCTCACCCATGCGGTGGACGGGGCCGGTGTCCTGATGTTCGAGGATGGTGTCCTGGGTGCCGTCAAGGGCACCGCAGTCACCCCCAAGATCGAAGAGGCGCTCGGGAATCTGAAAATTTATGTACTTGGCCCTGACCTCAAGGCTCGGGGCTTGACAGAAGACCAGGTGATCGACGGCGTCGCCGTCGTGGATTATGCCGGATTTGTCGATCTGGTGACTGAATACGACAAGGTTCAGGCCTGGCTCTGAAGTTCCATCAACTCACGCTCCAAACTCATTGAGGAGACCGACCATGGCGAATATCGATATGAATGGCAAGACCTTGGAAGTTGACGAAGAAGGCTACCTCACCGACCTGAACCAGTGGGAGCCTGAAGCTGCCACCATCATGGCCAAGCTGGATGACGTCACCCTGACCGATGCCCACTGGGAAGTGATCAATTTCCTGCGTGAATACTACGACGAGTACCAGATCGCCCCGGCCGTCCGTGTGCTGACCAAGGCGATCGGCAAAAAGCTCGGTGCGGACAAGGGCAACAGCAAGTATCTGTACGAACTGTTCCCGTATGGTCCGGCCAAGCAGGCGTGCAAATACGCCGGTCTGCCGAAGCCGACCGGTTGTATCTGAATACAGGCAAGAAGATATGGGGGGGGCTCTCCCCCCCTTTCGATAGGACTTCTGTAAGGAGAAGACGGTGTCGTTCGTGACTGTCACCTACACCGCCCTGTTTTACCTTGCGGGCCTCGTGCTGCTGATCGGCGTGGGGTTGCGTATCCGCAAATATGCGGCCGCGCCTGCACCCTTGAAGATTCCAACGACACCTGCCCCCACCACACAGGGCGGCGTGATCATGCGCATTTTCCGTGAAGTCGTGTTCTTCGAAAGCCTGTTCAAGTCCACCAAGTGGACCTGGATCTTCGGCTGGATTTTCCATTTTTCCCTGCTCCTGGCGTTCTTTCGGCACCTTCGCTATGCCATGAGCCCGGACAACATCCTGTGGCCGCTGGTCACCCTGCAAGTGGTCCAGAGCTTCGGCAAATACGCCGGTTTCGGTATGGTGATCGGTCTGCTGGGCCTGCTCGGCCGCCGCATCTTCGTCGATCGGGTACGTTACATCACCAGCCCCTCGGATCACCTCACCCTGCTGCTGCTGCTGGCCATCGCCCTCAGCGGCCTGGGCATGAGTTTCGTCGCACATACTGACATCGTCAGCCTCAAGGAATTCGCGCTCGGTCTGATTTATTTCGATCCGAAGCCGCTGCCCACTGATCCGCTGATCCTGATCCATCTGGGTCTCGTCATCGTGCTGATGTTGATCTTCCCCATCAGTAAGCTGCTGCATGCCCCTGGCATGTTCTTCAGCCCGACTCGCAACCAGGTCGACAATCCGCGTGAGAAACGTCACCTCGCGCCCTGGGCGGCGAAATTGGAAACCAACGAACGGGCCTGATCTGATCGGATCTGGACAGTGACAGACGGTTAGGCTTTCGAGGAAACAACGTGGCCAATTTCGAAACACCGGAAATCAAAGAATACCCAACCATTCCGCTGCTCCAAGAAGGCGTGATGGCGCATATGAAGACGTTCCCTGCCAAGGCGGAATTCCAGCAGGCGCTGGGCTTCCCGGGTGAACTGGTGGACAACTGGCAGGAAGTCGCTATCGGCAAGATGGGCGATCTGCTGGGCAAATATCGCAGCCTGCAGGTATTCCTGGATATCTGCGTCAAGTGTGGCGCCTGCACTGACAAGTGCCACTATTACCTCGGCACGACTGACCCCAAGAACATGCCGGTCGCGCGCCAGGATCTGCTGCGCAAGGTCTACCGCCGCTATTTCACCTTCGCCGGCAAGTATTTCCCAAAGCTGGTCGGTGCCACTGACCTGACCAAAGAGGTGCTGGACGACTGGTACAACTATTATCACCAGTGCTCGCAGTGTCGGCGCTGTTCGGTCTACTGCCCCTACGGTATCGACACGGCCGAGATTTCCATGGCCGCGCGCGAGATCATGGACGCCGTTGGCGTGGGCCAGAAATACTGCAACGAAATCATCGCCAAGGTCCACAAGATCGGCAACAACCTCGGTCTGCCCGAACCTGCGCTGCGCGACACCCTCGAGGGCCTCGAGGAGGACGTCAAGGACGAGACCGGCGTCGATGTCCGTTTTCCGGTGGACGAGAAAGGTGCTGAGATCCTGGTGATCACACCGTCGGCCGACTTCTTCGCCGAACCCCATGTGGACGGTCTGATCGGCTACGGCAAGGTATTCCACCAGGCCGGTGTCAGTTGGACCTTGAGCTCGCATGCCTCCGAGGCCGCGAACTTCGGCATGTTCATCGGCTCCTACGAGAATATGCGCAAGGTCGCTCTGCGCATCCGCGAAGCCGCCCTGGATCTCGGCGCCAAGCGCATCATATTCGGTGAATGCGGCCATGCCTGGCGCGTTGCCTACAGTTTCCTGAACACGCTGGCCGGTCCGTTCGATTTCCTGGATCCGCGTTACCCGGTACCGCAGCACATCTGCGAGTTCACCTACGACCTGATCCGGCGTGGCGCCCTGACACTGGACAAGTCGGCCAATGATCACATGCGGCTGACCTATCACGATTCCTGCAACGTGGCACGTGCCTCGCGTATGGGCGATCTGCCCGGCGGTCAGTTCGTGATCCCCCGCGAGATCATCAAGGCCAGCTGCAACAATTTTTACGATATGCCCACCGACACCATCCTGGAAGGAACCTTCTGCTGTGGGGGTGGCGGCGGTCTGTTGACTGACGATCTGATGGAGGTTCGCGTGAAGGGCGCACTGCCCCGCATGCAGGCCTTGAAACAGGTCGTCGAAGAGCATGGCGTGACTCATATGGCGGCGATCTGTGCTATCTGCAAGAGCCAGTTCGCCAAAGTCTTACCCTACTACGGTTTCACACTCGATCAGATCGTCAGTGTCCACCAGCTGGTGAGCAATGCCATCGTGCTGGGTGACAAACAGTAGTCCAACAACGTTACACACGACCGATACGAAAGACGACGAATTCCGGCATCCGGGTTCACCTCACAGGAGAACAGGCATGGCAACTTCTCGCGACGATATGCAGAAACTCACGTTCCGCAAGTTCAAGGACGGTGACAACCAATGGGGCAACTGGCAGGACGCCATCTTCAAGGGCGACCATTCCCATAAGTGTCCCACGTATGTGCACCGTACCCCGCCCTGCCAGGGCAGCTGCCCCTCCGGTGAGGATATCCGCGGCTGGCTGTTGATCGTCCGCGGTATCGAAAAGCCGCCGAAAGACGTGACCTGGCAGGAGTATGCCTTCCGCCGCCTGACCAATTCGAACCCGTTCCCCGCCATGATGGGCCGCGTATGTCCGGCACCCTGCGAGGACGGTTGCAACCGCAACGAGGTCGAGGATTTCGTCGGCATCAACGCCGTCGAACAGTTCATCGGCGACACGGCCTTCGAGAACAGCTATCGGTTCGACGTTCCGGCGCTCACCAGCGACAAGAAGGTCGCTATTATCGGCGGTGGTCCTGCCGGTATGGCCGCCGCCTATCATCTGCGCCGCCGCGGTATCGCCAGCTGTATCTTCGATGATCACGCCGAACTCGGCGGCATGATGCGCTACGGCATCCCGGGCTACCGCACCCCGCGTGACGTGCTGGATCGCGAGATCGAGCGTATCGTCGAGATGGGCGATGTCGAGGTCCGTCCCAACACCCGTGTCGGCAGGGACGTCAAGGTCGAAGACCTGGAAAAGGAATTCGGCGCCATCCTGTGGACCATCGGCTGCAAGACCGGTCGCGGCCTGCCCGTCGAGGGTTGGGATGAGACCCCGAACTGCGTCACCGGTGTTGCTTTCCTCGAGGCCTACAACAAGGGCGACTTGAAAGTGACCGCGGACCGTGTGGTCTGCGTCGGTGGTGGCGACACCTCCGTTGACGTCGTGTCGGTGGCCCGCCGCCTCGGCAAGATCAGCGATATCAATCTCAAGGGACGTCCGGAAGAGGTCATCGGCGGGCACACCGCCCATGATGCCGCCCTGGTCGCGGCCCGCGAAGGCGCCGAAGTCACCCTGACCGCCCTGTTCCCGGCCGAGAAGATGACCGCCGCCGAGCACGAGGTACATGATGCAAAACACGAAGGTGTGACCATCCTGAACGAGGTCATGCCGGTCGCCCTGGTGCGGGATGCCAGCGGCCGTGCCACCGCATTGCGCATGGCCAAGTGTTCCGTCGAGAAGGGTCGGCCCATCCCGGTCGAAGGCACTGAGTTCGACATCGAGTGTGATCTGGTCGTCTCCGCCATCGGCCAGGGCGGCGATCTCGCCGGCCTGGAAGAATTCGACAATGGCAAGGGGCTGATGGATGCCGACAAGTTCTATCAGGTCCCGGGCAAGACCGGTCACTTCGTCGCCGGCGACATCATCCGTCCGCACCTGCTGACCACCGCTATCGGTCAGGCCTCCATCGCCGCCGAGACCATCGAGCGGTATCTGAATAATGAGAACCAGGTCAAGCGCCCGAAGGTGGACAAGGATCGCTTCCGGCTGCTCGACAAGCTGCAGGAGGCGGGCCTGGCTCCGCTGGACTTCAAGGTCGAGGAACGTGGCGATCTGCGTGGTACCTCCAGCGGTAAGTGGGCCCTGCATAACTTCGAAGACCGTTCATCCGCGGAGATCATCCCGCACACCAAGCTGTTCCTCGGCCACTTTGCCTACACCCCACGCAACAAGCGCGAGGAATACGGTCCGGGTGCCGACGAAGTGCTGAGCCACTTCGAGGAACGCCGCAAAAATCTCCCCGAGGCTACCGCCATCGCCGAGGCCGAGCGCTGCATGAGCTGCGGTATGTGTTTCGAGTGCGACAACTGCGTGATCTATTGTCCGCAGGATGCCATCTTCCGCGTCAACAAGAAGGAAGCCACCACCGGCCGCTATGTGGACACCGACTACAACAAGTGTATCGGCTGCCACATCTGCTCCGATGTCTGCCCAACCGGCTACATCGACATGGCGCTGGGTGAGTAACTGTTGACTGCAGGAGTGGAAATGGCCGTGATGTTGCAAGACCTGCGGTCTCTGGTACTGCTTGTCGGGATGACCCTCATGGGTCTCCCGCTCGCGGCCCAGAGCAGTGACCCGCTACCCGAAGTGAAGACCAATGCCCGCTACAGCGAGACCCAGGGCTGCGTGGAACCGCGGGAGGAGATGCGGAAGAACCACATGAAGTACATTCTGCATCAGCGTGACGAAACCGTGCACGAGGGCATCCGTACCCGGCGATTCAGTCTGGTAGAGTGCATCAACTGCCACGTGGTGCCGGATGACGAGGGTGTGGTTGCGCGTATCGATAACCCGGAACACTTCTGCGCCGGCTGTCATACGTACGCGGCGGTGAAGATCGATTGCTTCCAGTGCCATGCCGATCGGCCAGTGAAACAGACCGCTTTCCACCCGCTGGGCGGAAAGGCGTTCCACCACACCGAGAATGCGGTCGACACTCCGGTGTCGTCCGACACGTTGGGCGTGCTGGCTGGAGAGGGCAAGCTGTAATGACACATAAGAAGAATGATATCGACACGACACGCCGTCAGTTCCTCGGTGGTAGTGCCGCTGCCGCGGGCCTGATGATCGCGCCCGGTGTGCTGCTGCAACAGGTCGCACAGGCCAAGCCGGCGGATCAGCCCGTCTCCAGCGAACAGCGCTGGGGCATGTTGATCGACACCAACAAGTGCAGCAAGGGCTGCGACGCGTGCGTGCGTGGCTGCCAGACGGAAAACGGCTGGGGTGAGACGGAGGTACACTCCGCCCCGGAGCAGCAGGCCCAGTGGATCCGCAAGGTTGAGGTGCAGGACCGGGCCACCGGCTATGCGGCATCACTGCCACTCATGTGTCAGCACTGCGAGCATCCCCCCTGTGTGGACGTCTGCCCCACCGGTGCGTCCTTCCGGCGCGCGGACGGTATCGTCCTGGTGGACAAGCACATCTGTATCGGCTGCCGCTACTGCATGATGGCCTGCCCCTACAAGGCACGCTCCTTTGTTCATGAAGATCTGCAAGATCAACTGCCGGTCGCCCCGCGCGGCAAGGGTACCGTGGAGAGTTGCACGCTGTGTGTGCACCGCATCGACCGGGACGGCGCGGACGCCATCCCAGCCTGTGCCGAGGCCTGCAACGCGGTGGAAGGCCGCGAGGCGATGCTGTTCGGCGATCTCAACGATCCCGACAGTCGCATCTCCCAGGAACTCGCCCAGCACGGTGGCACTCAGATCCGGGCCGATCTCGGACTGAATGTCGGTCTCCGCTACCGCGGCATCTGATGCGTCGCCCCCGGCACTGAGAGATAGGAACAACGGTCGTCATGAAAGCAAAAACTCACTTCCGCGAAGTCTTGAACAAGGGTACTGGTTATTACGGTCTGCTGGCACTGCTGGCCGCCGTGGTACTGGTCGGTCTGGGTGCCGCCAACTACATGGAACATCACGGCCATTACGTCACCGGCATGAACAATCAGATCGTCTGGGGTATACCGCACGTCTTTGCGGTATTCCTGATCGTGGCCGCATCGGGGGCACTCAACGTCGCCTCCATCGGCTCCGTGTTCAACAAGAAGGCCTACAAGCCGCTCGCCCGCCTGTCGGGCCTGCTGGCCATCGCCTTGTTGATCGGCGGCCTCGCCGTCCTGGTGCTCGACCTCGGTCGCCCCGATCGCCTGATCGTGGCCATGACCTATTACAACTTCAAATCGATCTTCGCCTGGAACATCTTTCTCTACACCGGCTTCATTGCCATCGTGGCCGTGTACCTGTGGATGATGATGGAGCGCAAGATGAACCGCTTCACCCCGGCCGCCGGCTTCTTTGCCTTTATCTGGCGACTGGCGCTGACCACCGGTACCGGTTCCATCTTCGGCTTCCTGGTCGCCCGCGAGGCCTATGATGCGGCGATCATGGCACCCATGTTCGTGATCATGTCCTTCTCGTTCGGGCTGGCGATCTTTATCCTGGTGCTGATGGCCGCCTTCCGCTGGACCGCGCGACCGCTGGACAACCAGTTGCTGTACCGGCTGAAGAACCTGCTGGGGGTGTTCATTGCGGCAGTTCTGTATTTCGTCATCGCATTCCATATCACCAATCTGTACATTGCCGAGCGCCAGGGGGTGGAGTACTTCCTGCTCGTCGACGGCGGCATCTACACCCAATTGTTCTGGATCGGCCAGATCCTGCTCGGCAGCCTGTTGCCACTGGCTATGATCTATCACCCGACACTCGGCAAGTCCCGCGCCGTCATCGGCTGGGCCAGTGCCCTGGTGATCCTCGGTGGCCTGGTGCAGATGTACGTCATCCTGATCGGCGGGCAGGCCTATCCGCTGACACTGTTCCCGGGCATGGACGTCTCCAGCAGCTTCTACGATGGCGTCGTCAATACCTATACGCCCAGCCTGCCGGAATTCCTGCTCGGCATCGGCGGCGTCGGTATCGCCCTGCTGGCAGTCGCCGTGGGGGTCAAGGTCCTCGCCTTCCTGCCGGAATCCCTGGAAGACCCGGTGGCCTCTGGTCACGACTAGCGACCAGAGGCAAGATACAAGATGCAAGGTACAAGATACAAATAAGGAAGCATTATTTTACTTGTATCTTGTGTCTTAAAACTTGTATCTATTCAAAATGGCCTACCTGCTCGTCTCCGCCGCCCACAAATCCTCCGGCAAGACTACCGTGACGCTCGGTCTGTGCGCGGCCTTTCGCGCCCGGGGCGTACAGGTTCAGCCCTTCAAGAAGGGGCCTGACTACATCGATCCCATGTGGCTGGGACAGGCTTCCGGCGCACCGTGCCACAACCTCGACTTCTACACCATGGAGCCCGACGAGATTCTGGCCACCGTGGGCCATTATGCGGCCCGGGCCGACCTCGCGCTGATCGAGGGCAACAAGGGGTTGTACGACGGCTTGGATCTCGATGGCAGCAACAGCAATGCCGCATTGGCCAAGCTGCTGCAGGCGCCGGTCGTGCTGGTGATCGACGCGCGCGGTATGACGCGTGGGATCGCCCCGCTGATCCTCGGCTATCAGGCCTTCGACCGCGATGTGCGGATCGCCGGCGTGATCCTCAACCAGCTGGGCGGTAGTCGCCACGAATCCAAGCTGCGGGCGGTAATCGAGCACTACACCGATGTCCCCGTGGTCGGTGCCGTCGGCCGCGAGGCGGGTCTCGAGATCGTCGAACGGCATCTGGGGCTGATTCCCAGCAACGAGCATGCAGCGACCGTGGATCGTATCCACCATATCGGCGAGACCATCGGCCGCCAGGTCGACCTGGACCGCATCCGCGCCATCGCCGCGAGCGCCCCGGCACTGCCGACGGAACCGCCCTTCACCCCGTCCGCAACACCCGGACCCAAGGTACGCATCGGTATCGCCCGCGACGAGGCCTTCGGTTTTTATTACCCCGGCGATCTCACCGCGCTCGAGCGCGCGGGTGCCGAACTGGTGCCGATCAACACCTTGCACGACCGCACGCTACCGGCCCTCGACGGCCTGTTCATTGGCGGTGGATTCCCCGAGACCTGCATGGAACGTCTGGCGAAAAACAGCGAGATGCGCGCCGCGATCCGCACCGCCATCGAACAGGGTCTGCCGACGTATGCGGAATGCGGCGGCCTGATGTATCTGGCGCGCAGCCTGCGTTGGAAAGACCGGCAGGCGGACATGGTCGGCGTGATCCCCGGCGATATCGAGATGTACGACCGGCCGCAAGGCCGTGGCTACGTCAAGCTGCAGGAAACAGCTGCCATGCCCTGGCCGGTCGGCACCACTTCGGGAGAGGTTATCGCCGCCCATGAGTTTCACTACTCCGGCCTGACCAACCTCGCGCCCGGCGCCCGCTTCGCCTTCCGGGTACTGCGGGGCACCGGCATCGACGGTGAACACGACGGCCTCATCTACAAAAATCTGCTGGCTTGCTACACCCATCAACGCGACACACGGCGGCACCGCTGGGCCGAACGCTTCGTCGCCCATGTCCGCGCTTCACACGCGCCGGTGACGGCGACCGGCAGCGGCTGAGACCATACCGTCGCTCAACCTACAGGAGCCCTATCGACATGATCACCATCACCCCTGCCGCCGCCCAACAAATCAAGACAGCCGCCAAGCAAGGGCGTTCCGAAGGCATGGCGCTGCGTATCGCTGCTCAGCGTGCACCCGACGGCGCCATCCAGTATGCGATGGGTTTCGACGATTCAGGGCGTACGGACGACATCTCCTTCACCTCCGAGGGCATCGAGCTGACGATCGCACCCACCAGCACCGAACTCCTCGAAGGCATGACGTTGGACTACGTCGAACTCGAGCCAGGCCATTCCGATTTCATCTTCATGAACCCGAACGACCCCCACTATCAGCCACCGCAGGCGGATGACGCCTGATCCGGGCGGCTACGGGGCGCCTCCGGTCGGTCCGCTACATACTGTATTTCCTGTAGCGGCTGTGGGTTATGAGCGGCACCGGCATCGATGGTATAGTGGTGGGCGCAAACCCCGATCGATTCAGCCTCTGCGTGCGGTGCCCATGACCTCGGTTCCCGGAAATAATCCTGCCAACACCTCAGTCGGCCGAGCAGGCGCGCAAGGGCGTGCCGACTGGACCCTATTGCTGCGTCCGGGCCAGCGGAAACAGGGGCACGGACCGCGCTGCAACTGCCTGTGGGTATCGTTGGTCGGGCTTACTGCCGTGCTGGCGGGGTTCGTGATCCTGCCGTTCGTGGGGCTCGCCCACAACGCTACGCACATGATCATCCAGACCCTGCTTGCGGTCCTCGGCAGTGTCTTCCTGCTGGGCCTCTACCGTGTGATCCGTCAGGATCTGCTGACCCCCCTGACGCAGATACGCCATTGGGCACAGGCCCTCCGCAACGGTGAACTCGCAGCGCGCATCCCCCTCTCTGGACGCAGTAACCTGAGTGAATTATCCACTGATATCAATACTATAAGCGATAAATTTCAAGATCTTTCTCTGGATATGGATGGCCAGGTGCGCAAGCAGATCGCGGGCATCAAGCATGAAACCCGCTCCCTGGAGATCCTCTACGACGTCGCCGCCAGCATCAACAATTCACGCGACCTGGACGACCTGCTGACCCGCTTTCTGCATACCCTCAAGGAAGTCGTGCACGCCCGCGCCGCAACCGTGCGGCTACTCACCCACGACCAACAGATGCGCCTGGTCGCCAGTGTCGGCCTCAGCGACGAGGTCGTCGCCCGTGAACAGCTCATGCCTTCGCAGTTGTGCCTGTCCGGCCAGGTTGCCATCGATGGGGTCATTCGTAATGACACCAGCGTCCACGATCATGAACGTCTGACCGGCACGCCGTTCTTTCCCGAGGACGATATCGAGGTGATCACCGTGCCGCTGGAATATCGCGACCGGACGCTCGGGGTATACAACCTCTTCGTCGACCGCGAACACGACTGCGACGACTGCAACGACGAACTCCTCCTCATCAGTATCGGGCGCCACCTCGGCATGGCGATCGAAAAGGCCAGCGTCGATGAAGAGGCCAATCGGCTGACCATTATCGAGGAGCGCACCCGTATCGCCCACGAACTGCATGACTCACTGGCACAGACCCTGGCCAGCCTGCGCTTCCAGGTGCGGGTGCTGGACGAGACCCTGCACCAAGGCGACGAGTCCGCACTGTGGGCAGAGCTCGAGCGCATCGAAAACAGCCTCGACGAGGCCTATACAGAGTTGCGCGGGTTGATCGACCACTTCCGCGCGCCGATCGACCGGCGCGGGCTGCTGCCGGCCATCGAGAAGGTGGTCGAACGCTTCCGCAACGAATCCAATATCCAGATCTTCCTGCAGAAGGAATGGGGTAACCCGGGGTTACCGGAGGATGTCGAGATCCAGGTACTGCGCATCGTCCAGGAGGCACTCTGCAACGTGCGCAAACACAGCCGTGCACATACCGTACGCGTGCTGCTGCGCAACCAGGACGACGGCCAGTTCCACGTGCTGATCGAAGACGACGGCACCGGCATGGAGCCACCCCGCTCTACCGGTGCCCCCGGTGAACATGTCGGCCTGTCCATCATGGAAGAGCGCGCCCGTCGCATCGACGGCAGCATTCACTTCGAAAGCGAACCAGGTGAGGGTACCCGCGTGCAGCTGACCTTCCGCGCGCCGACCAAACCGGCCGCACCCCATGTGACCGAGGTGGCCGCGCCCCTCCCAACGATCGGCGGCATCCCCCGATGAGCCTGCGTATACTGGTCATCGATGATCACACGCTGTTTCGCGTCGGTCTGCAGGGCCTGCTCGCCCACCGCGGCATCAAGGTTGTCGGGGCCGTCGGCGATGGCCAGGAAGGACTTGAACTGGCCGAAAAACTGCGCCCCGACGTGGTCCTGCTCGACATGCGCATGCCCGGCGGCATGGACGGCCTCGGCGTGTTGCGCCAATTGCGCCAGAGCGGTCTCAAGATGGCCATCGCGATGCTCACCACCAGCAGCAACGAACAAGACCTGGTCGAGGCCTTGCGCAGCGGTGCGCAGGGTTATCTGATCAAGGACATGGAGCCTGATGATCTGGTCGTGGCGCTACGTGACATCGTCGCCGGAAAGACCGTGGTCGCACCGGATCTGGCACCGGTATTGGCCAAGGTGGTACAGGGCGAGAGCGTTACTGCCCGCGATCCCAGACCGTTTTCCGATCTCACTCCGCGGGAGAACGAGATCCTCGGCTTGCTCGCCGAAGGCCAGAGCAACAAGGCCATCGCGCGCAACCTGGGTATCTCGGACGGCACCGTCAAACTCCACGTCAAGGCGATTTTGCGCAAGCTCGGCGTGCATTCGCGTGTCGAGGCCGCGGTCATCGCCGTCGAACAGGGCCTGCGTCACAGCCGCGCCGAGGGCGTGCGCAACGCCGATTAGTCTTGCGGAGCTCTACCCGCATGAACCCAAAAATTGTATTTGCCCCGGAAATACACGACAAAACACTCGCAAATTCATATGCTTCGCACACAATCCTCCACGATTTCCACGTACTGCGCCTGGGGTTCACGGCGCTGTTTCATTACGGTTCCCGCGCGTGTTTGTGTGGTTGAAATGAGTTTTTCGGGATGAAGCGCCTGACCGATCTGGTCGCGGAGTGTCTGCCGCATATCCAGGAGTTGTTCCCCTGGGATGTCGATGAGCTGCGCAGCAAGCATTCGGATGTGCTGCTGTTGGACGTACGGGAACCCTACGAGTTCGAGGCGGCCCACATCGGTGGCTCCTTGAATGTACCGCGCGGGATCCTCGAGGCCGCCTGCGAGTACGACTACGAAGATACGGTCCCGGAACTGGTCGCGGCGCGGGCGCGCCCGGTGGTGGTGGTCTGCCGCTCGGGTAACCGCAGCGCGCTGGCCGCCTGGGTCATGCAGCAGCTGGGCTATCAGGATGTCTATTCCCTCAAGACCGGCCTGCGCGGCTGGAACGATTATGAGTTACCGCTGATCCGGGGTAGCGGTGAGCCGTTGGATGTCGACAGCGCCGACGAGTACTTCACCGCCCGGCTGCGCCCCGACCAGATGTCACCCAAGGGATGATCGTCAGACGTAGTGCTTGTGGTGTTTGCGCCGCGTGCCCGCCTTCTGCACGATGACACCCTGGATGGCGCGCATCGTGGAGATCTCCAGCGTCTCGTAATTGGATTTCATCGGCTTGAGATAGAGACGATCTTCCTGTACCAGCAGCTGCCGGAAGATATATTCGTCATCGACCTGGGCAAACACGAAGCTGCCGTTCTGGATCACCCCGGCCGGATCGATCACGATGATACAGCCGGTCTCGAACTCCGGTTCCATACTGTCATCGATCACCTGCAGCGCGAACAGCTCGTCGGAGCTGCAGCCGCTGCCTTCTTCCACACTGAATCGTTCGACGTCCACGGCTGACCTCCCGTCCCGGCACGTGACCGGGTGCTTCGCCATGCAATGATACCGAAAAACCACGTCCGGTCACAAAAACACTGCCCTGCGGACCCCGTATAGTCCCGCATCAACTGGGGTTTCTGCGCTCACCCCTGCTTCTGCGCGGCGCTGCTGAAGGCCGTGCCTTCCATGCGCTCGGTCGGTCGATACCAGCCGAGCTTGTCGTGCAGTGTCACCACCTCGCCGATGATGGTCAGGGTCGGTGCGCGCACACCTGCCTCCGCCACGATGGACGGCAGCGTCGCCACCGTACCGATGTGGACCCGCTGGTTGCGGGTCGTACCCTGCTCGACCAACGCCGCGGGCATGTCCGGGGCCATGCCATGAGCGATCAGCTGACTGCAGATCACCTCGATACCGGTCAGCCCCATGTAGAACACCACGGTCTGACGCGGCTGCACCAGTTGAAGCCAATTCAGATCCAGGCTGTCATCCTTCAGATGCCCCGTGACGAAGGTGCAGGACTGGGCATAGTCACGATGCGTCAGCGGGATACCGGAATAGGCGGCACAGCCGGCCGCCGCGGTGATACCCGGCACCACCTGGAAAGGGATGCCTTGCTGTGCCAGGGTCTCGATTTCCTCGCCGCCACGCCCGAAAATGAACGGGTCGCCGCCCTTCAGGCGGAGCACGCGCTTGCCCTGACGGGCCAGATCCACCAACAGCTGATTGATACCTTCCTGCGGTACCGCGTGGTTATCCTTTTCCTTGCCGACGTAGATACGGTCGGCATCGCGTCGGGCCAGGTCCAGGATCGGCGCCGACACCAGCCGGTCGTATACCAGCACATCGGCCTGCTGCATCAGCCGTACGGCACGGAAGGTCAACAGATCCGGATCACCCGGTCCGGCCCCGACCAGATAGACCTCGCCGACACCGGCATTCGCGCTGCCCCTGACAAGCGCCGCCTCGATACGCGCGCGGGCCTCGGCCTCGCGGCCGGCGAAGACCAGTTCCGCGATGGGTCCTTCCAGCACCTCCTCCCAGAAACGACGGCGGTCGTCCGGATTGTCGAAGCGTTGCTTGGCGGCATCGCGGAACTCCTCGACCATGGCCGCCAGGCGACCGTAAGCCGACGGAATCAGGGTCTCGAGCCGCGCGCGCAGTTGGCGCGCCAGCACCGGTGATGCGCCGCCGGTCGAGACCGCGACCATCACCGGCGAACGATCGAGGATCGAGGGGACGATGAAGCTGCAGAGCTGCGGGTTGTCGACGACGTTTACCGGAATGCCCTGTTCCTGGGCGAGGTGCGATACTTCGGCGTTGACGCCCTCGTCGTCGGTCGCGGTGATGACGAGGCGCATGCCGGCAAGGTCATCGGCCTGGAAACTACGGGCCGTATGGGTGATCTCCCCGGCATCACGCCGTTTGGCGAGCTCCGCTCCCAGGTCGGGGGCGACGACGGTGACTCGTCCACCGGCCCTGAGCAGCAGAGCGGCCTTGCGTGCGGCGACCACACCACCACCGACGACCAGGCAGGGTTGGCCTTGTAGCTTGAAGAAGACTGGCAAGAACTCCATAGGGATCGGCGCCGGTTGCGAACAAACGCGTAGTCAAACATAGCCCCGGGGCGATGAGAATATCCTATGGGTGGTAGAAGTGCTGTTAATCGTACTATTTTTCCCTACCTAACGTAGTGGCCTGGAGATGCGGCCCATCAAGCGCAGATCCGCATCACCCCCGAACACACTGCCACCACCGTCGATCACGCTCAGGCCCAAGCCATACCCATGGAAACGGGTGGAGGCGCCCACACTGACATTGGGCAGGCCGGAGTCGAACCCCGCCATCGGCGTGGAGCCACCGACCTGCTGCCCCAGACGCAGCGAAAAGGCCAGCTTATCGCTGACCACGGGACTCCAGCCGGCCTCGTAGTACATCGCCGTGGTCTCGCCGTCCAGGGTCTCCGGGAGATACCAGAGCTTGCCGTCCAGAGTGCCATAGCTGACCCCCAGAAAGTAATCCCGGTAATCGATGGCTGGCAACTCAGAGACCTGGGCGACCTGAGCGGATGACAGACCGACGTCGATGTTCAAGCCGCTGGCGAAGCGATGTCCGATACCGGCGGCGAGTTCCAGCCGCGGCGGCGCATTGTGCCAGGCCCAGCTCGCCGGAGGGCGTAGCGTCCCCTGCCCCCAGGCACCGTCGGCTGCCTCGGCACCGGCGGCATTCCAGAGGCTCCACCCCGTTGCCGGCGCGGCCGGCTCTGCGCCGCCGGCCGCGCCGGCGGCCACGCAGGACGACAGTACGATGCCACGAACCAATCCACGCAAGATCACAGCAGATGCCTGGGCGTAACGATGAGGGATGCTCATGATGGCTAAACCTCCAACTCCGTGAACCGATCTTGCGGGATCAGAACCCGGACGGGCCTGGGGATAGTCACAATTTACCCCAGTCTTGCCCGAGAATCTGCTCCGGCGTTCACAGAACGCCACGCCGGCCCCCGCGGCGGCGAGTCCGCCCAAGGAGCCTTATCCTACCAAGCTTCTTGCAACAATTTCAAAGGTATCACGAGATAAATTCGACTTATCTCTAAGCCTTTGCAGTACGCCCCGCAGCTGTGCCTGCCGGGTCTCGTCGTAACGGCGCCAGTCGTTGAACACCGTGACCATCCGCGCCGCGACCTGCGGATTGAGTGCATCCAGCCGTTCGATCTGCGCGGCAAGGAAACGGTAGCCGGCACCATCGGCCTGGTGAAACCGGACCGGATTGGCCTGACTGAAGGTGCGCAGCAAGGCATACACCTTGTTGGGGTTCTTCAGCGTGAACGCTGGGTGTGCGGCCAACGCCTGGACCCGGGCGAGGGTATCGCGACGGCGCGACAGGGCCTGTATGGCGAGCCACTTGTCGACCACCAGCGGTTCGTCGCGCCAGCGCGCATAGAAATCGGCCACCGCAGCCTCCGCGACCGCCTCCTCGCGATGGGCGAGTGCGGCCACGGCCGCCAGTGCGTCCGTCATGTTCGCCGCCCCGCGGTACTGTGCGAGGCACAGATCGAGCGCGGCACCATCATCGAGTTCCAGCAGATAGCCCAGACAGAGATTGCGCAGGCTGCGGCGGCCGATCGCGTCGGCGTCGTTGCGATAGGGGCCGGTGTCCGCCAGCCCGTGGTAGAGCGTCTCGAAATCGTTCTGCAAGGCCGTCGCCAGGGCGCGGCGCAGCGCCTGGCGTGCGCTATGCAGCGCATCGGGATCGATCACCGGCAGGAATTCCGCGAGATACACCTCGCTGGGCAGCGCCAGCGCCAGTGCCCGGAAGGCCGGGTCGAGCGCCGGATCACGCAACACCCGTCCGAAGGCCTCGATGACGGTCGGGAGGATGTCCGGCGGTCGCGCGCCATCGCGCGCCAGTGCCAGCAACAGGCGCACGGCGAGTTGCTGGCCGGCCTCCCAGCGACCGAAGGCATCGCCATCGTGCGCCAACAGGAAACCCAATTCCGCCTCCGTATACGCCATGTCCAGCCGCACCGGCGCTGAAAACCCGCGCAGCAGGGAGGGGACGGGTTCGGCGGGAACGTCCTGGAATACAAAGGTCTGCTGTTCCTCGCAGAGCTGCAGGGTGCGGCTGCCCGGGATCCCGGCGGCTTCACCCGGCAGCCGCAGCGGCAGCTCGTGTCCTGCGGCGTCCAGCAGCGCCAGTGTCACCGGGATGTGGAACGGCAGCTTGTGGGGCTGACCCGGGGTGGCCGGACACGACTGTCGCAAAGTCAGTGAACAGGTGCGCGCAGCCGCATCGAAGCGGCGTTCGACCTGCACCACCGGTGTGCCCGCCTGGCTGTACCAGCGCCGGAACTGCTGCAGATCGAGGCCGTTCGCATCCTCGATCGCCTGGACGAAATCATCGGTCGCCACCGCCTGCCCGTCGTGACGCTCGAAATACAGATCCGTGCCGCGCCGGAACCCGTCGGGTCCGACCAGGGTGTGCAGCATGCGCACGATTTCGGCCCCCTTGTTGTAGACGGTGGCGGTGTAGAAATTATTGATCTCGACGTAGGACTCCGGCCGTACCGGATGGGCCATGGGACCGGCATCCTCGCGGAATTGGTGGGTGCGCAGCAGATCGACGTCCTGGATGCGCTTGACGGCGCGCGCCCCCATGTCGGCCGAGAACTCCTGATCCCGGAACACCGTGAAGCCTTCCTTGAGGCTGAGTTGGAACCAGTCCCGGCAGGTGACCCGATTGCCGGACCAGTTATGGAAGTACTCATGCCCGATGACGCCTTCGATGTGCTGATAATCCTGATCCGTCGCCGTATCCGGGCGCGCCAGCACGTATTTGGAGTTGAAGATGTTCAGCCCCTTGTTTTCCATGGCACCCATGTTGAAATCATCGACGGCGACGATCATGTAGCGATCCAGATCGTATTCGCGGCCGTAGACCTCTTCATCCCAGCGCATGGCCCTCTGCAGGGATGCCATGGCGTGCGCACACTGGTCGATGTTGTGCGGCTGCACATAAACGAACAACCGCACCCGGCGTCCGGAGGTCGTGGTGAATTCGTCCTCTATCCAGTCGAGCGTCCCCGCGACCAGCGCGAACAGGTAGCTGGGCTTCGGGAAGGGATCTTCCCAGCGCGCCCAATGCCGGCCACCGTCGAGGTCGCCGCTCGCCACGAGATTGCCGTTCGACAGCAGCACCGGATAGCGCGCCCGATCGGCGACCAGCGTGGTGTCGTAACGCGCCATCACATCCGGCCGGTCGAGGAAATAGGTGATGCGCCGGAAACCCTCGGCCTCGCATTGGGTGCAGAAATTGCCACTGGACTTGTACAACCCCGACAGCGCCGTGTTGTCCTGGGGGCGCAGCAGCGTCACCAGGGTCAATTGGAAGGTATCGGGCACGTCCCGCAGAACGAGCTGGTCGGCCGACACCTCGTAGGCCACAGCGGCGAGGCGCCGGCCATCGAGGTGAACGGATGCAAGTCGGAGGCCGTCGCCCGCCAGCACCAGCGGCTCGGTCGCTGCGGTTGCCGCGGCGCGCACCACCTGGAGTTGCGCCTCCACCCGGGTCTCCTCATCCTCGAGTTCGAAGCGCAGTGATACACGCTCGATCGTGAACGCAGGTGCGTGATAATCGCGCAGATACGTGGCGTCGGGATTGTGTGCGTCCGGCGTGCTGTCCATGATCGATCCTCGAGGCCCTGCGGGGGTGCCGATTATAAACGATCATCGCGGCTGGATAGCATCCTGCCGACCGACCGGTATACTAGGGCCTGTTAACGCTATTCGCACCGCAGCGACGGCGGCCCATAGGCCACGAGCCAAGGCGCGCCGAGCGCAGTGTACTGAACGTACATAAGTGAGGCGCAACACCGGCTCGTGGCCTATGGGCCCCGTCCCTCCGGGTTGCGCCCCAAAAACTGCCAGGCCGCGTTGCTCGTCGTTCATTTGGAATAACCAAACTTCTCTCCTCGCGCCTTGCCTGGCAGCTTTTGGAGCAGCAACGCCGCGGTGCGAATAGCGTTAACAGGCCCTAGCGCCCCTCACACTTTTGGACGAGCATAGCCGTGAGCCTCGAATTCAGCCGCCATCCGGGCGCCCATGAGCGTCATCTGCAGCGTTGTGCCGACAATCCCCTGTTCGATCCCACGCGCCGTCAGGTCATCCAGATCGAGATCACCCAGGCACAGCGCCGCGACAGCACCGACGCCGCCCGGTTCCTGACGGCATTCCGCACCCTCGTACAGCGTGCGGTCGATCTGCAGCCGCAGGAAGACAGCGAAGTTATCCTGAAGCTGAAGGAAGACCTGGAGCAGGCCTACGAGCAATGCTGTGGCCTGGCGGGCGAACGTGGCGACATCAAGGCCGCGTTGCAGAAACTCATTGGCATGGTGATGCAGGCCGTGTGGCGCGGTGCAGAGAATGATCTCGTTGCGCAGGCCAACCTGCGCGAAGAGGAGACTGCACGCCGTCTCCACTTCGAACTCCTCGAGGAGCCCCTGGTGGCCGACCTGATCCGCCCGGATTCACCGATTGCCCAAGACGAACTCGCCGCCACCCTGCTGAGCGAATCGGAGACGGCCGTCGCCGCCGCCCTCACCCTCTTCGATGCCGACCAGCTGACCCTCCTGTGCACGGATGCCGCGCGCGCAGTGCGCGGGGTACCGGTGGACTCGCCCTGGGCCGGCCGCGCACAGGCGCGCCTGCGCCAGCTGGAGACACAGCTGCGCACACTGCAGTCCGGTCCGGGATCCGACACCGCCTGACGAGCTTGCGTACACCAGGCAATTGGGCTAACGTCCAGTGCTTCTCCCAGGGCGATGCCCTGCGGTGAGGGCACGGGGAATACGACACACAGGGACGAAGCGGAGGATCGCTTCCAGTGCTTGACCGACCACCCTTATGAACGAACCACTCCGCGCCCCTCACCGTCACCGCGCGAGCGACCGCCAGTCCGTCGCCGACCGTCGTACCCGCCCCGACCGCCGCATCGATCCGCATGGCACTATCCGCCAGCTGCGCTTCCCGAGCTGGCCGGAGCAGCTGGTACAATTCCTCACCCGCTATCTGTTCGTCGCGCTGGGCGTGCTGTTCTTCAACTTCACCAGTGGCGGCGCGCCGACCTGGATGGACGCGCCGCAACTCAATACTGCCTACGCACTGTATTTCATCAGCAATACCGTCCTGTTCTGGCATGCCAGCCGCGAGCGCGTCTGTCCCACGCGCTACCGCATTGCCATGTGGATCGACATTGCCATCACGTCGGTATCCGTCCTGAACGATCCCTACCCGATCCCACCCTCGTTGCTGGTCTTCATCATGGTGGTCCTGGGCAACGGCATGCGCTATGGCATGGGGTTCTTCCGTGAGGCCCTGATCGGTTGTTTCGCTGCCGCCATGCTGGTATTGAGCCTGCGCTACGCCGCTGGCGGCGATACGATCTCATCCGGTCTGGTGTTCCTGAATCTCTTCGGCGGCATTATCCTTGTCTATGCATATATTCTGATGGGCCGGATCGAGCTGTCGCGCGCCCAACTGGAACACCGCAGCCGCATAGACACCCTCACCGGCTTGATGAACCGGCATGGGCTGCTGGAAACCACCGACCAGCTGTTCGACGATCTGAACCGCGACCGTGGTCAGTTGGTGGTGATGTTCGCCGACCTGGATAAGTTCAAGCGCATCAACGACACCCATGGCCACGCCGCCGGCGACGCCGTACTGCAGCGTTTCTCCACCATCCTGCGGCAGTCGATCCGCAACAGCGATGTCGCAGCGCGCCTCGGTGGCGATGAATTCGTCCTGATACTCACCGATACCACGCTCGAGCAGGCCGAACGTGTGGCGCAGCGCATCCAGGAGCAGGTCGCCGTCTGCGCCCGGATCAACAATCTGGAATACAGCGTGACCATCGGTCTCGGGGAGGCGCCCCAGCACGGTACCTCGCTGTCCGATGTCCTGGCGCGCGTCGACCGTGCCCTCTATCAGGCCAAGGCGCAGGCCTGCGGCGGCATCATGCGCTGTGGTTCCGGCGCAGCCTGACTACGGCCATGCCCGCCAGGACCGCCGCCCCCGCAGAACTGCTGATCCTGCGTCATGCGAAATCGGACTGGACGTCGGGCAGCGACGATTTCGACCGCCCGCTGAATACGCGCGGCCATCGCGACGCGCCGCGGATAGGCACCTGGCTGGCCGCCCGTGGCCTCATCCCGGACCGCGTGCTGAGCTCTCCCGCCCGGCGCGCGCGCCAGACGGTCGAGGCCGTCTGTACGACCCTGAAGATCCCCGCAGAACGCGTCGTCTGGGACGAGCGGCTCTATCTGGCCCCGCTCCCACGTCTGCTCGACCTCCTGGCGGACACCCCGGCCGAAACCCAACGACTGTTGCTGGTCGGCCACAATCCCGGGCTCGAAGATCTGCTCATCCACCTCGCCCGCGACCCCCGGCCGGCGGGCACCGATGACAAACATCTGCCCACCGCCGGCCTCGCACACCTGCGCCTGAGCAGCTGGCGGCCACTGCAGGGAGGCGCGGCTGAACTGGTGCAGCGGATTCGCCCCCGCGACTTGCAGGCAGACTGATACCCACGTGGGGTACCGATTACCGGCGAGACTCTGGATTCCGGTGCCGTTGCGGCCTAGCGCAGGCGTGGCCGGTGTGGACGCCGCCGCCCCGGCGCCGGGAACCTTCTGCGCGGGAGAGGACTCTAATGCAAGGTTCTGATTACGCTTGGAGATCGGGCAGGTGGCTGCGGGCGCCGGCGGTATACGACGGCCTTGACGAGCCCCCGTCGGCAGCATGTTGCGCGAGGTGAGAGACCATGACATCGAAGACAAAGACCCTCGAACGGATCCAGAGCGCGTACCAGGACATCGCGATCCTGCGCCACCCCGTCTACGGAAACCAGCTCCACATCGATGGTGATCTGCAGATTTCCGCCAGCGACCATGCCTACAACACCGCCATGACGGCGCCGTTGATCGCGGCCAGGGACTGTCGCCGCGTCGCCATCCTGGGAGGCGGCGACGGCGGCGTACTCAATGAACTGCTGCGTGCAGCCGCGGCGACCGGGCTCGCCCTCGAGCGCGTTACGCTGATCGACATCGATCCGGCCGTGGTCCGTCTGGCACGCCGTTATCTGGGAGGGATATCCGGAGACGCCTTCGACCATCCCCGGGCCGAGATCCTCAGCGGCGATGCCTTCGCGTACATCCGGGACGCACGCGCGCTGGATGCGGTCGTCTACGATCTCACCATGGACCCGGTGCGCGAGGATCAGTCACGCGACGCCTTCATCGCCGAGATCGTCGGACAGATGGCCACGGCACTGCGACCGGGCGGCGTATTGTCGATGCAGGCCGGTGGTATACACGATGGTGAACTCATCGGGAAGATCCACCGCGCCGTGGAACGCAGCTTCAGCGATGTGCTCGAGCAGAAGGTGCTGGTGCCCTCCTTCGGGGAACTCTGGACCTTCATCGCTGCGCGCAAGCCGCTACGCGCACAATAGCGGTCGCAGCCGCAGGCCGGGGCAGGTGTGGCCCCTCGTGTCTTATAGCGGCCGGATCGTTTCCATTGCGTTCATATACGGCCGCAGCACGTCCGGCACCATCACCGACCCATCCGCCTGCTGGTAGTTCTCCAGGATCGCGACCAGCGTGCGGCCGACAGCCAGGCCAGAGCCGTTCAGGGTATGCAGCAGCTCCGGCTTGCCGGTCTCGGGATTGCGCCAGCGCGCCTGCATGCGGCGGGCCTGGAAATCCTCGAAGTTGCTGCACGAGGAAATCTCGCGATACTTCTGCTGGCCCGGCAGCCAGACTTCCAGATCGTACGTCTTGGCGGCGGCAAAACCCAGGTCGCCGGTACACAGGACCATGACGCGATAGGGCAGACCGAGCCTCTGCAGGATCGCCTCGGCGTGACCGGTCAGCGCCTCCAGCGCCGGGTAGGAGTCCTGGGGACGGACGGCCTGTACCAGTTCGACCTTCTCGAATTGATGCTGGCGGATCATGCCGCGTGTGTCCTTGCCGTAGGAACCCGCCTCGGAGCGGAAGCACGGCGTGTGACAGACATAGCGGCGCGGCATGTAGTCGGCTTCGACGATGACGTCGCGCAGGATGTTGGTCACCGGGACTTCGGCGGTGGGGATCAGGTAGTAGGCCTGCTCACCCTTGAGCGCAAACAGATCGGCCTCGAACTTCGGCAGCTGTCCCGTGCCGCGCAGGCTGTCGGCATTGACCAGGTAGGGAACATAGGTCTCGGTGTAGCCGTGCTGCGTGCTGTGGGTGTCGAGCATGAACTGGATGAGCGCGCGGTGCAGGCGCGCCAGTCCGCCGCTCAGCAGCGCGAAACGGGTGCCGGTGATCTTGGTAGCGGTCTCGAAATCCAGCTGCCCCAGGCCGGCGCCGAGTTCGACGTGATCCTGCGGTTCGAAATCGAACACCCGCGGCTCGCCCCAGCGGCGCACCTCCTGATTGTCCGCCTCATCCGTGCCGTCGGGCACCGAACCATGGGGGATGTTCGGGGTCGCCAGCAGCACGGCATCGAGATCGGCCTGCAGCCGGTCCAACCGCCCTTTGGCGGTATCGAGTTCCACGCCGAGCCCGGCGACCTGCTCCAGCAAGGGTGCCACGTCTTCCCCCCTGGCCTTGGCCTGACCGATGGTCTTGGAGCGGCTGTTGCGCTCTGCCTGCAGCTCCTGTGTGCGCACCTGGATGACCTTGCGCTCGTCCTCCAACGCGCGGATACGCGCGACATCCAGCGTATGGCCGCGCCTTGCCAATTGCGCCGCGACGTGTTCGAGCTCGGTACGTAAACGTTTCGGGTCCAGCATGGTAGGTATTCCGATGGCATCAGGGCCTGTTGATTGAAACCGCCAAGGCGCCAAGGACGCCACGTTCTTTGAACCGCCAAGACGCCAAGAATTTCCCTCGATAAACCCAGTGATTGTTTTTCATCTGTTTTCCTTAGCGTGCTTAGCGTCCTTGGCGCCTTGGCGTCTTGGCGGTTCCAATCAGCCTTTCTTGGCGACCTTGGCGCCTTGGCGGTTCATCAGCGAAATTCAGATCTCAAGTAGCGCCGGCCAGCTCAGGATATGACCCGGCGGCACCAGCTCGCGCAGATGAGCGACGATCGCGTCGACACGCTCGGGCGTGTCGAAGAACTCGACGACGATCGGCAGGTCCAGGGCCGTGTCGATGAGATGCGAGGAATGCACCTGTCCGTCCTGGCCGAAACCGCTGATGCCACGGAACACCGTCACCCCGCGCACCTGCTCGACATCGTGCAGCCGCGCCAGCAGCCGCTGGTATTTGTCCTGTTCGGTGAGATAGACACGCACGCAGCGCACGGCAAGGGTGCTCATAGCTGTCTCCCGAGCGCGAGCCCGGCAGCGGCCGCACCGATGCACAGGATCACGCTCAGCATCACGTTCGCCAGCGCCTTCACGCCCTCACCCGCCTCGATCAGGTTGACCGTCTCGATGGAAAACGTCGAGAAGGTCGTGAACGCGCCCAGCAGACCGACCAGCAATGACGCCCGCCACAGCGGGCTGACATCGAAGCGCTCCAGCAGCAGCACGTACAGCAGTCCCATCGCCAGGCTGCCGCTCACGTTGATGATCAGCGTGCCGTAGGGAAAGTCCCGCCCCAGCCAGGCGGCCACGCCGCCGGCGACCCAGAAACGCAGCAGCGCCCCGAAGGCGCCGCCGGTGGCGATGGCGACGAGCTGGTTCATGATCCTGTTTCTGTTTTTCGTTGGGGCCAATAGTACATCAGCGGTTCCCGCCTGGGCATACGTCCGCAGGGCGTGGCCTGGCCGGTAGCCCTGCTGCCATGGCCGGTCCCGTCACCCGGATACCGACATATCCGGCGCATTATGGATACTTGAAATGGGCAACAAGCCCTACGCGCACTGCTGTCCCATAAACCCAGCATCTGATTTGCCACGGAAGCACACGGAAGACAGTGAAATGAAACCGCGTCACGAAGCCCTGCCCCAACACGTGGCAGGTGACGTGGGATGTCGTGTGAAGCTTGTGATCTTAAGTATCTATGTTTTTCCGTGTGTTTCCGTGGTTGATATGAAGGTTTTCAGGGCAGAAATTAATGGGCCAGCCATGACCTGTGCTATTTCTTCCCGGCCTTGCGGTCCAGATCCCGCAGATGCGCCAGCTTCTCGGCAATCTTGATCTCCAGACCGCGTGGGGCCGGCTGGTAGTAGCGACGCTCCGGCATGTTCTCCGGGAAATACCGCTCACCGGCCGCGTAGCCTTCGGGCTCGTCGTGCGCATAGCGGTAGCGGTGGCCATAGCCCAGCTCCTTCATCAATTTGGTCGGTGCGTTGCGCAGGTGCAGCGGCACGTCCAACGAGCCGTAGCCCCTGGCATCCTGTTGTGCCCGCTGGTAGGCGACATAGACGGCGTTGCTCTTGGGTGCACAGGCCATATAGACGATGGCCTGCGCCAGGGCGAGTTCACCCTCCGGGCTGCCCAGGCGCTCCTGCGCGTCCCAGGCGTTCATGGTGAGTTCCAGCGCGCGCGGATCGGCGTTGCCGATGTCCTCGCTGGCCATGCGCACGATGCGCCGCGCCAGATACAGGGCGTCGCAGCCGCCGTCGAGCATGCGGGTGAACCAGTACAGAGCAGCATCGGGATCGGAACCGCGCACGGATTTGTGCAGCGCCGAGATCTGATCGTAGAAGGCCTCGCCGCCTTTATCGAAACGCCGCACCCCACCGAGGACGACCTCGTTGATGACCGCTTCGGGGATGAACTCACCGCCCTCCCCATCGGGCTCGGCCAGATCGGCCGCGATCTCCAGCAGATTCAGCAGGCGGCGCGCATCGCCATCGGCGGCCTGCACCAGCCGCTGGCGCAGCTCCGCGGCGATGTGGCTGCGCCGCCCACCCAGGCCCCGCTCGGCATCACCGAGTGCGCGCTCGAGGAGATCGAGCAGATCCGTCTCCTCCAGGCGTTTCAGCACATAGGTGCGGGCGCGCGACAAGAGTGCATTATTCAGCTCAAAGGAAGGGTTCTCGGTAGTCGCGCCGACGAACAGGAGGGTGCCATCCTCGATGTGCGGCAGGAAGGCATCCTGCTGTGCCTTGTTGAAACGGTGCACCTCATCGACAAACAGGATCGTCTGCTTTCCATGGGCCGCACGCAGGGTACGCGCCTGCTCGACGGCTGCGCGGATGTCCTTCACCCCGGCGAGCACCGCCGACAGGGTGACGAATTCCGCCCCGGCGGTGTGCGCCAGCAGCCGCGCGAGCGTCGTCTTGCCGGTGCCCGGCGGCCCCCACAGCACCATGGAATGCAGGCGCCCGTTTTCGATGGCGAGCCGCAGCGGCTTGCCAGCACCGAGCAGGTGCTGCTGGCCGACGAATTCGTCGAGGTGCTGCGGCCGCAGCCGATCGGCCAGAGGTCGGTAGGGGTCCGGGTTCGACATGCAAGGGCCCGCTAGGGTGCACTCCATGGCGGACGGCAACCGCTCATTCGGCAGCGCCGATGATATCCACACCGGCCGGGGGTACGAAGCGAAACAGGCCCGCCGCCAGCGGGCCGTTGCGCACCTCGTTGCTGAACCGGAACACCGTCAGCTGGTCGAAGCCGTCGATCAGCTCCATCGTTACCAGCAACTCCTCCCGGAAACCCAGACGCAGGCGGTTGAACTGTGTGTCCTGGGCGAGCGGCCGCAGTTCGTACCACTGTTCACCATCACGCGACGCCATGGACGTCACGCTGAACAGTTCACGTGGCTGTCGGTCGGCGCTGAGCAGCAGCGCGGGCGTGCCGGCGAGCGCGTCGCTCTGCGGCCTGACCGTCGCCTGCTCCAGATCGGCATCGTAGGTCCACAGGCGTTGGCCATCGCCGAGTACCAACTGCCGGTAGGGACTCGAATAGTCCCAGCGGAAACGCCCCGGCCGCTGGATGGACAGCCGCCCCCGGGCCGTCTGGGTGAGATTGCCCTTGGGATCGTAGAGGGTCTGCTCGAAATCCGCCGACAGCGTCTGCAGACCGTCGAAGAA
Organism: Gammaproteobacteria bacterium; assembly: GCA_019911805.1. Taxonomy (NCBI): domain Bacteria; kingdom Pseudomonadati; phylum Pseudomonadota; class Gammaproteobacteria; species Gammaproteobacteria bacterium. The sequence continues at coordinate 72,895 of JAIOJV010000048.1, read as the reverse complement.
ACGGTCCATCGACGTGACGACGGGGTCGGCGGCAAACGCCCCGACCGCGAGAGTCCACGCCAGCAGGACAGTGAGCGACCTGCGGAGGTTGCGCGTACAGTGCGACATGACTTCAGTACCTCGTGATGACACCACCCCGGACCATGACGGCTGGAGCTGCCGTGCTCGCCAGCATTGTCTCCCCGGGTGTTGTTGGCGCCAGGGCGGCTCACCACGCCTGCACCCGGCAGTTCCAAAACGACTCAGTCCTCCGGCGGCGGCGGTGCCAATACCTCACGGCTGCCATTGGACTGCAGCGGACCGACGATACCGGCCATCTCCATGGTCTCGATCATGCGTGCGGCGCGGTTGTAGCCGATCTTGAGCCGGCGCTGCACACCCGAGATCGAGGCGCGGCGCGACTCCGTGACGATACGTACCGCGTCGTCATAGAGCAGATCGGACTCGCTGTCCTCGTCACCGCCACCGAAGCCCGCCTCGCCCGGCAGTTCGCCGCCCGGCGTATGGCCCCGCAAGACCTCATCGAGGTAATCCGGCGACGAGCTGTCCTTCAGATGATCCACCACGCGGTGCACCTCCTGGTCCGAGACGAAGGCGCCGTGGACCCGTATCGGCAGACCGGTGCCCGGTGCCAGATAGAGCATGTCGCCATGCCCGAGCAGCGCCTCGGCGCCCATCTGATCGAGGATGGTGCGTGAGTCGATCTTGCTGGAGACCTGGAAGGCGATGCGTGTCGGAATATTCGCCTTGATCAGGCCGGTAATCACGTCCACCGACGGCCGCTGCGTCGCCAGGATCAGATGAATGCCGGACGCGCGCGCCTTTTGCGCCAGACGGGCGATGAGCTCTTCGACCTTCTTGCCGACCACCATCATCATATCGGCCAACTCGTCGATGATGACCACGATGTAGGGCAGGCGCGTGAGTTGCGGCGCTGGTGCCTCGGGATCGAGCTGCTCTTCCGGCTTATACAACGGATCGGGGATCGGCTCACCCCGCTCCTCGGCCTCCTTCACCTTGCGGTTGTAGCCGGCGATGTTGCGTACGCCGAGCGCCGCCATCAGTTTGTAGCGGCGCTCCATTTCGGCGACGCACCAGCGCAGCGCGTTGGCGGCCTCCTTCATGTCGGTCACCACCGGCGTGAGCAGGTGCGGAATGCCCTCGTAGATCGACAACTCCAGCATCTTGGGATCGATCATGATCAGCCGGACATCGGTCGGCAGGGTCTTGTACAGCAGGCTGAGGATCATGGCGTTCACCGCCACGGACTTGCCCGAACCGGTGGTGCCGGCGACCAGCAGGTGCGGCATACGCCCCAGATCGACCACCGTCGGGTGGCCGGAGATGTCCTTGCCGAGTGCCAGCGTCAGCGGCGATGTCGCCGCCTCGTAGTCCTGTGAGGTGATGATCTCCGACAGTGCGACGACCTCACGCTGTTCGTTGGGGATCTCCAGGCCCACGACCGACTTGCCCGGGATGACCTCGACCACACGCACACTGATGGCCGACAGCGCACGCGCGAGATCCTTGGCGAGGTTGCTGATCTGGCTGACCTTGACGCCGGAGCCGGGCTGCAGTTCGAAACGCGTGATCACGGGGCCGGGGCTGACGGCGACCACCTGCACCTCGACACCGAAATCGGCGAGTTTCATCTCCACCAGCCGCGACATCGCCGCCAACGCCGCCTCGGAATACCCACCCTCGCTGGGACGCGCGCGATCCAGCAGTGCCAACGGCGGCAGCGCGGAATTGGCGGGCGGATCGAACAGCGGCACCTGACGCTCCTTCTCGACACGCTCGCCAGGCTCGACCTTCTTGAGGACCGGCTCGATGCGCGGCGGGATACGCCTCTCGACCTTCAGCTTCTCCTCTTGCACCACCACCTCACGGGCCGCACGCCGGCGCCGGGTCGCCAGATACTGGCGCAGCCAGGCGGCGCGGCCGCGCGCCCAGGTCAGGAAGCGCAGGGTCCAGCGTCCGGTCCGATCCATGAGCGCGAGCCACGACAGGCCGGTGAACAGCGTCACTCCGGCCAGGAACAGTGCCAGCAGTAACAGCGTCGCGCCGACAAGGCTGAAGGGCTCGGTGAGCACCGCGCCGAGCAACTCACCGAGGATGCCACCGGCGCTCAGCGGCAGCACCCCCGCACGGATGTCGAAGTGCAGACTCGCCAGCGCACAGCCGGTGCCCACGGTCAGCAGGAAGCCCAGCCAGCGCAGCGCCAGGGTGCGGTAGTCGATATCACCGTCCGAGGTCTGACCGCGGAACACCAGCCAGCCGCTGTAGCCCACCATGACCGGAAACAGGTACGCCAGGAAGCCGAGCAGATAGAGGAACACGTCGGCGAACCAGGCGCCGGCGACCCCGCCGACGTTCTGCACCGCGCCGCGCGGCCCGCTGTGCGACCAACCGGGATCGCTGCTGCTGTAGCTCAGCAGCGATACCAGCAGGTACACCGCGATGGCGCTCAATACGATCAACGCCCCCTCACGCACGCCGCGGCTGACGTGGTGTGCGAGTGGTACCGCGTTGGGATTCTTCTTGCGTGCCTGTGCCAAGACCTATCTCTAACTCATCGGAATAATTAGGGGATTGTATGTTCGATCGGGGTCGTTGACCACCGCCCCGGCACGGGACCGGGGGGCCTGGCCCTACCCGACCGCTGCCCGCACCGCCGGGTGGGCCAGTTCACCACCTGCAATGTTCACACCCCGCGCCAGGGCCGGGTCCTGCCGCCAGTCGGCGTCGCCGGCCAAGCGCAATACGTAGGGCAGGAGTACTGCCGAGAGGGCCTGCGAGGCACTGCGCGGCACCGCCCCGGGCATGTTGGTGACGCAGAAATGGGTGATGCCACCGACGCTGTAGGTCGGATCGGCATAGGTCGTGGGGCGCGTCGTCTCGATGCAGCCGCCCTGGTCCACCGCGATGTCGACGACCACGCTGCCCGGTGCCATGGCGAGCACCTGGGCGCGGCTGACCACGTGCGCCGCCCGGGCACCCGGGATCAGCACCGCGCCGATCAGCAGATCCGTGTCGCGCACCGCGCGGTCGACGGCTTCCGCATAGGGGTACAGCGCCGTCACATTGGGGCCCAGCGCGCGCATGGCCTGCAGGCGGGCATGCCGGCGATCGAAGACGGTCACCTCGGCGCCGATGGCCGCCGCCATGGCCGCGGCGCTACCGCCCGCCTGGCCCGCACCGATGACCGTCACCCGGCCGCGCTCAGCCGCCGGCAGGCCGCCCAGCAGCAGGCCCTTGCCGCCCTGCGGTTGCAGTAGCAGATGGGTGCCGATCTGCACCGACAGCCGCCCGGCGATGTCACTCATGGGCGCCAGCAACGGCAACAGGCCGTCGGCAGTCTCCACCGTCTCGAAGGCCACGGCGGTCAGACCGATCGCCCGCAGGCGCCCTGCCAGCGCGCGGTCGGCCGCGAGGTGCAGATAACAGAACAGGGTATGATCGGGGCGCAGCCAGCGCAGATCGCCGTCGGTCGGCCCCTTGACCTTGACGATGAGCTCGGCCTCGGCATATACCCGCTCGGCACCCGGCAGCACCTGGATGCCCAGATCGGCATAGGCCGCATCCGGATAGCCCGATTGCAGGCCGGCGTCCGCCTCCACGAACACTGCGTGCCCGGCCTGGACGAGGTCCGCACAGGCCGCGGGCACCAGCCCGACGCGCCCTTCCAGCGGCATTGTCTCCTTCGGGACTCCGATACGCATGCCTTCTCCTTTACCCCCGCAATCAAAGCCCTTAGGATACCCGACGACCACGGAATACCCGCGCGCCGTCCTCGGCCGAACCGCCCGGGGTCACACCCCCGACGCGCCCAATCATCTGTCAGCGTTGGATATTGTCCAAAAACACTGCCCCAGCGCAGGCCGGAGCCATTATACATGAGCGAAACCAAGCACTGCCGTCTCCTTATTCTGGGTTCGGGTCCCGCCGGCTACACCGCCGCCATCTATGCGGCGCGCGCCAATCTCAAACCGGTGCTGGTCACCGGTGTGGAGCAGGGTGGCCAGCTCATGACCACCACCGAGGTGGAAAACTGGCCGGGGGGCGCCCACGACCTGCAGGGCCCACAACTCATGGAGGCGATGCGCGAACACACGGCGCGCTTCGACTGCGAGATCGTCTTCGATCACATCAACACGGCCGACCTCCAGAACCGCCCCTTCACCCTCACCGGTGACTCCGGTGTCTACACCTGCGACGCACTGATCATCGCCACCGGCGCCTCGGCCATGTACCTGGGGCTGCCCTCCGAAGAGGCCTTCAAGGGCAAGGGCGTGTCCGCCTGTGCCACCTGCGACGGCTTCTTCTATCGCGGCCAGCAGGTCGCCGTGATCGGCGGCGGTAATACCGCGGTCGAGGAGGCACTCTATCTCGCCAATATCGCCTCGCACGTCACGCTGGTGCACCGCCGCGACCAGCTGCGCGCGGAAAAGATCCTGCAGGACCGGCTCTTCAAGCGGGTCGAGGAAGGTAAGGTCAGCATCGAGTGGGACTCCGTGCTCGACGAGGTCCTGGGCGACACATCCGGCGTCACCGGCATGCGCATCAAGCACGTCAAGACCGGCGCCACCAAAGACATCCCGCTGCTGGGGGTGTTCATCGCCATCGGCCACAGCCCGAACACCCAGATCTTTGCCGGCCAACTCGACATGCAGCACAGCTACATCCGCATCAAGGGCGGTCTGGACGGCGATGCCACCGCCACCAGCGTGCCGGGCGTATTCGCGGCCGGCGATGTCGCCGACCATGTCTACCGCCAGGCCGTGACCTCTGCCGGCGCCGGCTGCATGGCGGCACTGGACGCCGAGCGCTACCTCGACGCGCTCGTGGAAAAGCCGTGATGTCGGGCACGCCCGCGGGCGTGCCGTAGGGTCATGCCACTGCGCATCGTCGATGCCCTCGATGATATCCCGGCAGCGGACTGGGACCGCCTCGCGGGCGATGCAAATCCATTCCTGTCGCATGCCTTCCTGGCCGCGTTGGAACACCACGATTGCGTCGGTGAGCGATTTGGCTGGTACCCGCGGCACCTCACCCTCTACGACGCCGAGCGCCTGATCGGCGCGGTGCCGTTGTACCTCAAGGATAACTCCTACGGCGAACTGGTGTTCGACTTCGCCTGGGCCGATGCCTATCGGCGCGCCGGCCTGCGGTATTACCCGAAGGCCGTCGCCGCCATTCCCTACACCCCCGCGACCGGCCCGCGACTGCTGCTCGACCCGACCGCGGATACCGAACGTGCCGCCGATCTGCTCACGGGTGCGGCCGTGGAGTTGTGCCGTGAACTCGAACTGTCCTCGCTGCACTGGTTGTTCACCGATGCCGCCGATACCGCACGCCTGCAGGCGCGTGGCTTCCTGCTGCGCCGCGGCGTGCAGTTCCATTGGCACAACCCCGGTTACCGTGATTTCGACGATTTTCTCAGTGGCTTCACCGCCGCCAAGCGCAAGAAGCTCAAACGCGAGCGCCGCCGCGTCAGCGACGCCGGCATCGAATTGCGCGTCGTGCACGGGCACGAGGCCGACGCGGCACTATGGCGCACCGTGCACGGCTTCTACACCTCGACCTTCGACCGCAAATCAGGGATCGCCACCCTGAGCCTGGATTTCTTCCGTGAGATCGGCCGCACCCTGGGTGATCGGATCGTGCTGGTGATCGCCTACGTCGGCGACCGGCCGGTGGCGTGCGCCATCAATCTGCGTGGCCGACAGGCCCTGTACGGCCGTCATTGGGGCTGTCTCGCCGACTACCACAGCCTGCATTTCGAGGCCTGCTACTATCAAGGTATCGACTACTGCATCCGGCATGGCCTGACGCTGTTCGAGCCCGGCGCCCAGGGCGAGCACAAGATCAGCCGCGGCTTCGTGCCGGTATCGACGTGGTCGGCACACTGGATCGCGGATGACCGCTTCCGCGCCAGCATCGCCGACTTCCTGCAGCGGGAGGATCGGGCCATGCGCGACTACATCGACGAGCTGCGCGAACACCTCCCGTACCGGGCCGACGCCCCCGCCCCCCGCGCGGGACAGCCAGGGGGGCATCGGTGAACGGAGTGGCCCCGTTCTGGCTCGACGCCTGGCCGCCGGATGCCCCCTTCCCACCCGTCGAACTGGCACTGCGCGAGCCTGACGGCCTGCTGGCCGTCGGTGGTGATCTGTCGCCGCAGCGCCTGTTGCGCGCCTATCGGCAAGGTATCTTCCCCTGGTACAACGCCGGCCAGCCGATCCTCTGGTGGTCGCCCGATCCGCGCCTGGTGCTGTCCCCGGGTGCGCTGGAGGTCTCGCGCAGCCTGCGCAAGACGCTGCGTCGGGGCGCCTTCCAGATCACGCTGGATACGGATTTCGAAGCGGTTATCACCGCCTGTGCGGCCCCACGAGTCGACGCTCAGGGCACCTGGATCACCCCCGACGTTGCCGCCGCCTATACCCGCCTGCACGCCTTGGGCCACGCCCATTCGGTCGAGGTGTGGCGGCAAGGCCGGCTGGTCGGTGGCCTCTACGGCGTCGCGCTCGGCCGGGTGTTTTTCGGGGAATCCATGTTCACCCGCGCCAGCGATGCCTCCAAGGTCGGTTTCGTACACTTGGTCCGGCAGCTGCAACGCTGGGGCTTCGAACTGATCGACTGCCAGGTTTACACCGGCCATCTGGCCCGCCTGGGCGCCACCCTCGTTTCGCGTACGGCCTTCAACGCCCAACTCGACACGCTCACCACTGCGGCGGGGCACACCGGCAGCTGGGTCCTGGATCCCGATCTGGCGGATCAACTGCGTGGTGGCGGGCACGCCAGCGGGGCGAGCTCGGCGAGACCTTCGTAGCCACGCAACCGCATGGATGGCGTCGCCGGGCGGGTGTATGCGCTATCATTCACTATGAATGACCGATCACTACTACCCGATCGGCTGGGTGCCTGTATTTCTGCGCATTCCGTATATCTCTCCGTGGCCAGACTGACCGTTACAGGCTGATTCGACCGGCACAGAGTCATGAATTCACCACGACTGCTGCAGTTCTTCACGACACCACCGCAGACCTGCTCCTACCTGCCGGAGCGGGAGTCTATCAGCCTGTTTGCCCAGCCGGGCATCATGACCCGGGCGCTCTACAGCCAGCTGGCCCGGCTCGGATTCCGCCGCAGCGGCAGCCACGTCTACCGCCCCGCCTGTACCGACTGCACCGCCTGCGTCCCGGTCCGGATTCCTGTTGCGGACTTCCAACCGCACCGCCGCGACCGTCGTTGCCAGCAACGCAATGCCGAGTTGGAGACGGCCGTCGTCAGCGCCGGCTACAGCGAGGAATATTTTTCCCTCTATCAGGAGTACCTCACCGCGCGGCATCCGCGCGGCGGCATGGACGAGGCCACCCCCGTGAATTTCCGCCAGTTCCTGCTGGGTGGCTGGAGTGACACCTGGTTTCTGGAGATGCGGCTGAGCGGGCGGCTGGTGGCCGTGGCGGTCACTGACCGGTTGGATGATGGCCTGTCGGCCGTATACACCTTTTACGACCCGGCGCTGGGCACACGTGGTCTGGGTAACTTCGCCATCCTGCAACAGATCGAGACGGCCCGGTCTCTCGGCTTGTCCTACCTCTACCTCGGCTACTGGATCGCCGCATCACCGAAGATGGCGTATAAGGGTCGTTTTCGACCGCTACAGGCCTACCGGAATGAACGTTGGGAGACACTGACCTGAGTCCTGGCCACCCGGGTGGCGCGGCGCCCGATTAAAAAACATCCGTAGTCGTTCCGGATTCAGACAGTTTTCTCTATAATGCCCCGATTCATTCATCACAATCAGGTTTTACATGGCGAAGGAAGACCAAATCGAAATGCAGGGCAAGGTTATCGAAACCTTACCCAACACCATGTTTCGCGTCGAACTGGAGAACGGCCACGTGGTGACCGCGCACATCTCCGGCAAGATGCGTAAACATTACATCCGCATTCTCACCGGTGACAAGGTCACGGTCGAACTGACACCGTACGATCTCAGCAAAGGTCGCATCACCTACCGGGCCCGTTGAGGTGTTCCCGTCAACCTTTCCGTGACGATCGCGCCGCCCCGATAATCCACACTGGCCGGCGCCCTAACCCACCGCCCGGGGCACCTGCCCACAGCCCCGAACCCGCCGGCGCGGCGCATGATCAGGCCTTTTCCGCCTCGGTCTCGATCTCCAACGCCAGGGTGTCACCCTCGACACGTACCTCGACGTGACCCCCATGAGAGAGTCGGCCGAACAGCAACTCGTCGGCGAGCGGGCGCTTGATGTGTTCCTGCACCACCCGCGCCATCGGGCGGGCACCCATCTTCGGGTCGTAGCCCTTCTCCGCCAGCCACAACCGCGCCGCCTCGTCGATGTCGATGCTGACGTTGCGATCGGCGAGCTGCGCCTCGAGTTCGTAGATGAATTTGTTGACCACCTGCGCGACGACCGTCGGGTCGAGTGGCTTGAACTGGATGATCGCGTCCAACCGGTTGCGGAACTCCGGCGTAAACAGCCGTTTGATCGCCTCCATGCCGTCGCTGGCATGATCCTGAGCGGTGAAGCCGATGGATGGCCGATCCATCTCCTGCGCCCCGGCGTTGGTCGTCATGATGATGATGACGTTGCGGAAGTCTGCCTTGCGGCCGTTGTTGTCGGTCAGCGTGCCATGATCCATGACCTGCAGCAGCAGATTGAAGACCTCGGGGTGCGCCTTCTCGATCTCGTCCAGCAGCAGCACCGAATGCGGGTGCTTCAGCGTGGCGTCGGTGAGCAGACCGCCCTGATCGAAGCCGACATAACCGGGGGGTGCGCCGATCAGTCGTGACACGGTGTGCCGCTCCATGTACTCGGACATGTCGAAGCGGATAAGTTCGATACCCAGCGTCATGGCCAGTTGACGGCTGACCTCGGTCTTGCCGACGCCGGTCGGTCCGGCGAACAGGAAGGAGCCGATCGGCCTCTGTTCGTTGCCCAGACCGGAGCGCGACATCTTGATGGCCGAGGCCAGCGCCTCGATCGGCTCGTCCTGACCGTAGACGACCATCTTGAGATCGCGACTCAGGGTGCGCAGCTTGTCCTTGTCCGACGACGAGACACTCTTCGGCGGGATACGGGCAATCTTCGCGACGATGGATTCGATGTCCGCCGTGCCGATGGTCTTCTTGCGCTTCGACGGCGGCTGCATGCGCTGGTTGGCGCCGGCCTCATCGATCACATCGATGGCCTTGTCGGGCAGATGGCGGTCGGTGATGTAACGGTCCGCCAGTTCCGCCGCAATGCGCAGCGCCTTCGGCGAATAACGCACGTTGTGATGCTCTTCGAATGCCGTCTTCAGACCCTTGAGGATCTGTATGGTCTCTTCAACCGTAGGCTCGCGCACATCGATCTTCTGGAAGCGCCGCGCCAGGGCGCGGTCTTTTTCGAAGATGCCACGGTATTCCTGATAGGTCGTCGAGCCGATGCATTTCAGCTCGCCGGAGGCCAGCATCGGCTTGATCAGATTGGAGGCGTCCATCACACCGCCGGAGGCCGCGCCCGCACCGATGATGGTGTGGATCTCGTCGATGAACAGGATCGCGCCCGGCTCCTTTTTCAACTGGGCGAGCACACCCTTCAGACGCTTCTCGAAATCACCACGGTATTTGGTGCCTGCGACCAACGCACCCAGATCCAGCGAATAGATGGTCGCATCGTGCAGGATTTCGGGGACCTGGCCGTCGACGATCATGCGTGCAAGTCCCTCGGCCAGCGCGGTCTTGCCGACACCGGCCTCACCGACGAACAGCGGGTTGTTCTTACGCCGTCGGCAGAGGATCTGCACGGTCCGCTCGATTTCCTCACGGCGGCCGATCAGCGGATCGATCTTGCCGCGGCGGGCCATGTCGTTGAGGTTGGTGGCGAAACTCTCCAGCGGCTTGCGTGGTCCGCTCTCAGGCGCCTCCCCCTCTTCACTGGACCCCAGGGAGAGCTCCTCGTTCTGTTCGCCAGCGACCTTGGAAATACCGTGCGAGATATAGTTCACCACATCCAGTCGGCTGACGTTCTGCTTGTTGAGGAAATAGACAGCCTGCGATTCCTGCTCGCTGTAGATCGCCACCAGCACGTTCGCGCCTGTGACCTCCTTCCTCCCGGATGACTGTACATGGAACACGGCACGCTGCAGCACACGCTGGAATCCCAGGGTGGGCTGGGTCTCGCGCGTGTCCTGGACCGGCAGCACCGGTGTGGTCTCCTCGAGGAAGCTGACCAGGTCGTGTTTGAGCGCATGCATGTCCGCACCGCAGGCCCGCAACACCTCGGCCGCCGCCGGGTTGTCCAGGAGTGCCAGCAGCAGGTGTTCCACGGTCATGAACTCGTGACGCTTCCCGCGCGCTTCCTTGAAGGCGAGATTGAGAGTGAATTCCAGTTCCTTGCTCAGCATAGTGATGTACCTCGCCCTTAGGCCTCTTCCATGGTGCACAACAGGGGGTGTTGGTGATGCCGCGCGTATTCGCTGACCTGTGCGACTTTGGTCTCGGCAATTTCCCGGGTAAAAACCCCGCACACGCCTTTGCCGCGCGTGTGGACATGCAGCATGATCTGGGTCGCCTTCTCCCGACTCATGCCGAAAAAAGTTTCCAGTACCTCCACAACGAACTCCATCGGGGTGTAGTCATCGTTGAGCAGTACGACCTTGTAGAGCGGCGGCGGTTTGAGTTTGGGCGTCGCCTCCTGAATGGCCAGCCCATCTTCATCGCCACGCTGCATAAATTCGTTCGCCATGTACCAAGTCTAACTGAATCCTGCCGGTGCAGGGCTCACACCTGCAGTGGGGTTTTAGTGGACCCATGCAACCAGACTTAATCATAGTCCGAGTGCCGGGCGCAATTAGTGTCATGCATTCCCGCCTTGGGGCGGCTGCGGACCGGGGCGGCAGCAAACCGCGCGCGCGGGGCTTGAAGCCGCTGAATACTTGACTATTTTAGACTGTTGGACGAAAGTTGAAAGTGGCGCATTCCTGCGCGCCGGGGAAGGAGGAGATTCCCGTCGCTGAATCAGGTTCTTCAGGGGCCGGGGTCGGAACAATAAAAGCGGATTAGAGAATCCGCAGATGTGAGCGAGGTAAGCGCAGTCATGGCAACAGGTACGGTCAAATGGTTCAGTAATGCCAAGGGATATGGTTTCATCTCTCCGGATGGGGGTGAGGAAGACGTGTTCGCACATTTCTCCGCGATCGAGGCCGAAGGTTATCGTACGCTGAAGGAAGGCCAGAAGGTCGAGTTCGAGATCAGCGAAGGCCCGAAGGGGCTCCAGGCCTCGCGGATCCGGGCACCGGGCGACTGACAGCGACCCGCACCGGCGGGGCGCAACAGCAGGGCTTTCCCAACCGCCCCCTGCGTTCCTTATGGGAGACGCAAGGGGCGGTGAGAGTCTTTATTATCTGCCGTTCGCCTTACCTTAGATCACCCTGCCCTCAGGCCATCTTGGCGATGACCGCGTCGCCGAACTGCGCGGACGAAAGCGCTTGCGCACCGGGTATGGCCCGGGCGAGATCACCCGTCACCTGTTTTGCCATGATCGCGCCCGACACGCCGGCTACGATCAGATCGGCGGCCTCCTGCCAACCGAGGTGGCGCAGCATCATTTCCGCTGATAGGAGTAATGACCCCGGATTGGCCTTACCCTGGCCGGCGATATCCGGTGCCGTACCATGGGTGGCCTCGAAGACACCGACGGTATCCGACAGATTCGCACCCGGCGCAATCCCGATGCCGCCCACCTGTGCCGCCAGGGCATCGGAGATGTAGTCGCCGTTCAGATTGAGAGTGGCGATCACGCTGGAGGCCTCGGGTTGCAACAGGATCTGCTGCAGAAAGGCATCGGCGATGACGTCCTTGATGACGATATCCCGCCCGCTGCGGGGGTTGGTGAAGCTCAAGGGACCACCCTTGGTCTTTGCCTGCGCCCCGAACTCCTCGCGCGCGAGTTCATAGCCCCAGTTCTTGAAGGCGCCCTCGGTGAATTTCATGATGTTGCCTTTGTGCACCAGGGTCACGGAGTCACGATCCTGGTCAATGGCGTACTGGATCGCCTTGCGCACCAGGCGTACCGTCCCCTCCTTCGACACCGGTTTGATGCCGATGCCCGAGGTCTCCGGAAAGCGGATCTTGGTGACGCCCAGCTCGTCTTGCAGGAAACGGATGAGCCTGGTCACCTCGGGGCTGCCGGCAGGCCATTCGATGCCGGCGTAGATATCCTCCGAATTCTCGCGGAAGATCACCATGTCGGTCTTTTCCGGCTCCTTCAGTGGGCTCGGCGTCCCCGCATAGTAGCGCACCGGCCGCAGGCAGACATACAGATCCAGGTCCTGTCGCAGCGTGACATTGAGTGAGCGGATGCCCCCTCCGACCGGCGTCATCAGTGGCCCCTTGATGGCCACGGCGAACTCCCGGATAGCCGCGATGGTTTCTGCCGGCAACCAGACATCGTCGCCGTAGCGGCGGTTGGCCTTTTCGCCCGCGTAGATCTCCATCCACGCGATCGTCCGCCGACCGCCGTAAGCGCGTTCGACGGCGGCGTCCACTACCTTGCGCATCACCGGCGTCACATCGATGCCGATACCATCACCTTCGATAAAGGGGATGATGGGGCGTTCCGGTACCGTGAGGGCATTGCCGGCACCGACGCGGATACGCTCGCCCTCGTCCGGAACGTGGATGTGCTGATAGGTCATTGGAGATTCCCGAAACAATGAAAACGGCCGCGGATTCTACCATCCGTAGCCGGGGCGCGCGATGCGGGACGGATGCCGAATGAAGAACCCCCGCCGGAGCGGGGGTTCGGGTCAGGCAGTGATTACCCGGGGGCTCAGACTTCGCCGCCAGCCGCCTTGATGAGGGCGTCCTCGATGGCATTCGGGGCACACATGATGTTGAAGAAGGTGGCGCCCGTCTCGCTGGCGATCATCGGCAGGTGCGGCCAGCTGATCGCGATGCGGAAGCGTGCATAGAGGGCGTAGACATCGCCGTCAGAGACCAGGATCTCGTAGGGCAGGTGGCCAGTGGAACGCAGCTGATCGCGATCGACGCGGCTCATGATGTACTCGTCGCCGCTGCAGCCCTCGGTCAGCGCAACACCGAAGACGGTTTCCTGCTTGCCAGGGATGTCGATACGGTAGACCTTGCTGGCACCACCCCGGTGGGCCGCCAGACCGGCCTCGACGGCGGCGACGGCCTCGTCATGGCTGTCGTATTCCGCGAGCTCGCTGGGATCGTTGAAGTATTCCATGCCGAACATGTAGTGGTACTTGCGCAGATCCTTCTCGGTCAGCTGCTTATTGCCAGTGCCGAATTCTTCCTTATCACCCAATGCCGTCTGCAGTGCAGCGGCCGCGGCCTGCAGATCGGAATCGTCCTCGACACGGTAAGCGTTGCCGTAGTACAGCGGATTGGTGTAGGACACCTGGATCTCATCGCCCACCTGGGTGAGCGTGACGCGCTGACCGGCCACATAGCCGCCGAACTCGGTACTGGCGGCCGCCTTCTTCAGGGCATCATTGGTGATCGCCAGAACCAGGGCGCCCTCGTAGGGGGTATAGGAGCCGACGATCTCGAAGCCGGCGCCGGTGATCTTTTGTTTCACCGCCTCAGCAGCCTGCTGCATATCTCCGGTGGTGGTGTAGGCAAGCGTGAACGGCTTCAAGGCCTCGGCAGCGACGCCGGTACCGGCCGCGGTAAAAAAGATTGCTCCGGCCAGACAGATTTTCTTCAGGGATGGCAACATGATGCAACTCCTCCGCATGTTTATTGTGATATCCGCAGGGGCCTCACGCCGCCCGGGAGTTTTCTTATGCCCTGCTTTACCGCGACACCCCCGGGCCTGATATTCTTCCGATCGGCGCCCGGGATGCCACAGCCGCACGAGGCGGTTCAAGGTCATGCGGTAGTTATTACCTTCTCACCGCGCAATGTCAAGCGCGCGGGTATCGAGGGCGGCGCTTCCCCGATGCCGCCCAGGCCGCTGCGCAGAAAAGTTGTTTACCATTTGGTTTCAAAGCGATGCAACTACAAATTCAAGTAGATAAAGGGTACGTCCGGGGTGCGGATCGGACGCCGTTCGGCACCGCGCCGGGCTGTCGGCTGACAAGGACCCGTGTCGATGGGCCCTGATATTCACGTCACCGTTGCGGCGGTCGTGCATCAGGACGGCCGGTTTCTGCTGGTCGAGGAGCAAATCGACGGCCAGCTGCAGCTCAATCAGCCCGCAGGACATCTGGAACCCGACGAAACACTGGTGCAGGCAGTCAGACGGGAGGCCTTTGAAGAGACCACCTGCCGCTTCGACCCCGAGGCACTGGTGGGGGCCTACCTCTGGCAGGTGCCGGGTTCGGGTCGCACCTATCTGCGTATGGCCTTCTGTGGTGGGGTCGGCGCGCCCGACCCCACCGCTGCCCTCGACACTGGTATCGAACGCACCATCTGGCTGACCCGCAACGAGATCGTTGCGCGTCAGCCGCACTGGCGCAGTCCGCTGGTCCTGCGCTGCGTCGACGACTACCTGGCCGGGCACCGCTACCCGCTCAACCTGCTGGTCAGCCTGCTGCCCGATGACTGATCGTCCGCGACTGCTGGCATACGGCCTGCTGGCCGGCCTCGGCGTCCCTGCAACGGATTGGGCGGACAGTGTCCTGCCGGCTCCGGGACGCCTCCTGGAGGTGTGTTTCCAGCACGGCTGCGCATCCACTGCCACCGTTCCACTGGAGGAGGAGGTCCTGGCGGAACTCAGCAGAATCTTCGCCCCCGCGGGCGACGCGGCTCGGGAACGGGCTGCGATCGCGCGCGGCATCGCCACCCTGGAACGCTATGTCGGCAGCCGCACGGGTACCGATCGCGACCGCGGCGGAACCTTCCCCGGGGCCTTCCGGCAGGGGCAGATGGACTGCATCGACGAGTCGACCAACACCACCCGCTATCTGCGGCTGTTCGCGCGTCAGGGTTGGCTGCGCCGCCACGCGGTGGCGATACCGGCCACCCGCCTGCCCATCCCCGTCGGCTGGTGGCCGCACACCACCGCCGTCGTCACCGAACTCGGTACCGGCACGGCCTACGCCGTCGACAGCTGGTTCGAGGCGAACGGGCAGCCGCCGCACATCGTCGATCTGGACACCTGGCGCGGCGGCTGGAAACCCCCGAAGGTGGACCCGTGAAGCGGCGCAGGCGCGTCATCGTCGGCCTCTCCGGCGGCGTCGATTCGGCCGTGGCCGCCCTGTCCCTGCTGGAACAGGGTTATGCCGTCGAGGGGCTGTTCATGAAGAACTGGGACGAGGACGACGCGGCCGGCCATTGCCCTGCCGCAGAGGATCTCGCCGACGCCGAGGCGGTTGCGCGGCTGCTCGGCATCCGGCTCCACCACATCAGCTTCTCCACGGAATACTGGGATCGCGTGTTCACCCATTTCCTCGCCGAATACCGCGCCGGTCGCACGCCGAACCCGGATGTGATGTGCAACAAGGAGATCAAGTTCCACGCCTTCCTGGATTACGCCCTCGGCCTCGGCGCCGACTTCATCGCCACCGGCCACTACGCACGACTGGAGCGTTCCGATGAGGGCGTGCAGCTGTGCAAGGGCCGTGATCCCGACAAGGACCAGAGCTATTTTCTGCATCTGCTCGATCAGTCGCAGCTCGCGCACGCGCTGTTCCCGCTGGGTGAACTGCACAAGCCGGAGGTCCGCCACATCGCGGCGCAGGCCGGGTTCCCCAACCATGCCAAGAAAGACAGCACCGGCATCTGCTTCATCGGCGAGCGCCGCTTCGACGCGTTTCTGGCAAGTTATCTGCCGGCCCGGCCGGGCGCTATCGTGGACCTCGGCGGCACGGTCGTCGGAGAACATCAGGGACTCATGTTCCATACGCACGGCCAGCGCCAGGGGCTGGGTATCGGCGGGCGCCGCGGCGCTAGCGGCGAACCCTGGTACGTGGCCGGCAAGGACCTCGCACACAACCGCCTCATCGTAGTGCAGGGGAAGAATCATGCGGCGCTGTTTCATTCCGCTCTGCGCGCCGGGCCACCGCATTGGATCGACACCGTTCGGCCCCACCTGCCGCTGCGCTGTACCGCCAAGGTACGCTACCGCCAGGCGGACCAGCCCTGCACCGTCCGGGGTGAAAGCGACGGTGGCCTGCGGGTCGTCTTCGACACACCGCAACGCGCCATCACACCGGGGCAGGCCGTCGTCTTCTACCAAAGCGACCGTTGTCTGGGCGGCGCGACCATCGCCCAAGCCATCGATTGAGTACTCTGCGCATTCGCTCCAACATCGCCACCATGACGCACACCTTCACCGACCGCACCCTGGCACTGGCCGCCCTGTTTCAGGCCGCGCAACTCGTCCAGCAGGTCGCCCGCCGCGGCCAGGCGGCCGATCCGGACATCAGGACCTGTATCGACAGCCTGTTCAGGATCGACGCACCGTCCACGGCCGCAATCTTCGCCACGCCTGACGGCGGTATCGGCCTCGGCCCGGGGCTGAAGACGCTGCTGGCACGGCTCGGTGGTGGCGGTACCGCGGAGGAACTCGAAGTCACCCGGTACGTCATCGCGTTGCTGCACCTCGAACGCAAACTGGCACGCGACAGCGCGCTGCTGAACACTCTGCGGACCGGCATCGGGCGGGTCGCCGGTCAGGCCGAGTATTTCGCCGCGTCCACCCACGCGACCGTCATCGCTGCGCTCGGCGAGCTGTACCAGCAGTCCATCAGCACGCTCCAGCCGCGTATCATGGTGCAGGGCGAACCAGCCTATCTCACCGATACCGCCCGGGCGAACCTGATCCGCGCCCTGCTGCTCGCCGGCATCCGCGCAGCCGTCCTCTGGCGCCAGTTGGGCGGCAACCGCTGGCAGCTGCTGCTCGGCCGCCGACGGATCCTGGATACCGCCCGGCAGCTGCTGCAGCAAAGTGCATTAGGCTGACGGCCGTAATGTACCGTGCTCCTTGTGCTCTACAGGCTCGTTGGCGGACATGCTCCGGCGGTCCCATTCGTCGCTCCGCCTCCGGCTGTCGCAAGTCGGCTGCGCGACGAATGGGACCACCGGAGCACCGAGCCTCACGCAGGAGGCCAATCTGCCAAGGGGCAAACCCACGGGTTGCAGCTGTCGGCTGGCAGCCCTGCATCACGGCCACCCGGCACACCGACACATCCAGCGCAGTACAGAGCTTGACGCGGATGACAGCACTTACATGGGAGCGGGGCTACACCCCGCGGAACTGGCCGGTCCCGGACAAATACCGCATAATGACGCGCCCCGACGCGACCGAATCAAGCTACGGATTCAGCACACCAAATTTCAGGAGTACGCATGTCTAACAGCTTTTCTGCGCGCACCAGCCTGAGTGTCGCCGGACGCCACTACGAAATCTTCCGTCTGCCGGCCCTGGAGGCGGAATTCAAGGTCTCTCGCCTGCCTTTCTCACTGCAGGTACTGTTGGAGAATCTGCTGCGCTTCGAGGACGGCAAGACCGTCACCCGCGAGGACATCCGTGCCCTTGCGTCCTGGGATCCGCAGGCAGACCCCAACGTCAGCGGCGGCCGCGAGATCGCCTTCCGTCCGGCGCGCGTGCTCATGCAGGACTTCACCGGTGTGCCGGCGGTGGTCGATCTCGCGGCCATGCGCGATGCCATGCAGGCCCTCGGCGGTGATCCCGACCGGATCAACCCGCTGCAGCCGGCGGAACTGGTCATCGACCACTCGGTGCAGATCGACGCCTTCGGCCAGAAGGATGCACTGGACCTCAACGCCAAGCTGGAGTACCAACGCAACCGGGAACGCTATGCCTTTCTGAAATGGGGCCAGAAGGCCTTCTCGAATTTCAAGGTGGTGCCACCGGGCACCGGCATCGTGCATCAGGTGAATCTCGAATACCTCGCCCGCACGGTGTTCGCACAAGAGAACGACGGCGTACTCCAGGCCTATCCGGACACGCTGGTCGGTACGGATTCGCATACCACCATGGTCAACGGCCTGGGTGTGCTCGGCTGGGGCGTCGGCGGCATCGAGGCGGAGGCGGCCATGCTCGGCCAGCCGGTGTCGATGCTCATCCCGCAGGTGGTCGGTTTCAAGCTCAGCGGCCGGCTGCCGGAAGGCGCGACCGCGACCGACCTGGTGTTGACGGTAGTGCAGATGCTGCGCAAGCACGGGGTGGTCGGCAAGTTCGTCGAGTTCTACGGCGACGGTCTGGATCACCTGTCGCTGGCCGACCGCGCCACGCTGGCCAACATGGCACCCGAGTATGGTGCGACCTGCGGGATCTTCCCCATCGACGCCGAGACGCTCGATTACCTGCGCCTGTCCGGCCGCCCCGACGACCAGGTCGCGCTGGTCGAGGCCTACGCCCGGGAACAGGGCATGTTCCGTACCCCTGGCAAGCCCGACGCCATTTACAGCAGCACGGTTGCACTCGACATGGGCACGGTCGAGCCCAGCCTCGCCGGCCCGAAACGCCCGCAGGACCGCGTGCCGCTCAAGCGGTCCCAGGCGATGTTCAAGGAGGCGCTCGCGGCGTTGCAAGCGGAACGCAATCTCAGCAGCAAGCCGGCGCTGGCGAACATCGGCGGCGGCACGCACACTCTCACCGACGGCGCCGTGGTGATCGCCTCCATCACCTCCTGCACCAACACCTCGAACCCCTCGGTGATGCTCAGTGCCGGCCTGGTCGCCAAGAAGGCCGCCGCGCTGGGCTTGAAGGTGAAACCCTGGGTGAAGACCTCGCTCGCGCCCGGCTCACAGGTGGTGACCGAATACCTCAAACAGGCCGGTCTGCTCGAGGAACTCGAGACGCTCGGCTTCCACGTGGTCGGTTACGGCTGTGCGACCTGCATCGGTAATTCCGGGCCGCTGCTGGAACCGGTCTCCAAGGCCATCGCCGCAGGCCAGCTTGCGGCCTGTTCGGTCCTGTCCGGCAACCGCAACTTCGAGGGCCGGGTGCACGCCGAGGTGCGCATGAACTATCTGGCCTCGCCGCCCTTGGTGGTCGCCTATGCCCTGGCCGGCACCATGGATATCGATCTCTACAACGATCCCCTCGGGGTCGACCGGAAGGGCAACGAGGTCTTCCTGAAGGACATCTGGCCACTGCAGAAGGAGGTCAGCGATATCGTCGCGAGTGCCGTGAATCGCGAGGACTTCACCCGCATCTACGCCAATGTCTTCCAGGGTGAGAACCGCTGGACCGGCCTCGCCTCGCCGGAAGGCCAGCTGTTCACCTGGGATGACGCCTCGACCTACATCAAGAATCCGCCCTACTTCGAGGGCATGAGCAAGACGCCGGGGACAGTCACCGATATCCGTGGCGCACGCGCGCTCGCCCTGCTCGGCGACTCGGTGACCACCGATCACATCTCACCGGCCGGTGCCATCAAACCCGACAGCCCCGCCGGAAAATACCTGCTGGAACACGGTGTGCAACAGGCCGACTTCAATTCGCTGGGCTCGCGCCGCGGCAACCACGAGGTCATGATGCGCGGCACCTTCGCCAACCTCCGCCTGCGCAACCTGCTCGCACCCGGCACCGAGGGCGGCGTCACCCTGCACCTGCCCGACGGCGAGCCGATGTCGATCTACGCTGCGGCCATGAAGTATCGCGACGCGAACGTCCCGTTGATCGTCATCGCCGGCAAGGAATACGGCTCCGGCTCCTCGCGCGACTGGGCCGCGAAGGGCCCGCGCCTGCTCGGCATCCGCGCCGTCATCGCCGAGAGCTACGAACGCATCCACCGTTCCAACCTGATCGGGATGGGTATCCTGCCCCTGCAATTCGTCGCTGGCGAGAATGCGCAGTCGCTGGGACTGACCGGTCGCGAAGTCTTCGACATCGAAGGCCTGGATGACGGCACCGCCAAGCGCGTCACCGTAACGGCCACCGGTGAGGACGGTTCGGTGCAGACCTTCAGCGCCCGCGTACGCATCGACACCCCGCAGGAGATCGAATACTACCGCCACGGCGGCATCCTGCAATACGTACTGCGCCAGCTGGCGGCGTGATAATTTGGTTTTGGTATTGGGAACCGCCAAGACGCGGAGGACGCCAAGAAATACTTTTTGAACCGCCAAGAACGCCAAGGCGCCAAGAAAAATTATTGTAAAAGCGACCTCGTATTTGCCTTTCAATTAATCATTCTTGGCGCCTTGGTGTTCTTGGCGGTTCACCCCGGATTTTCTTGGTGTCCTCCGCGTCTTGGCGGTTCAAACTATGTTTCCTTGGCGTTCTTGGCGCCTTGGCGGTTCGCATCTGATTTTCTTGGCGCCCTTGGCGTCTTGGCGGTTCAAAACTAAAGACCTCAAGAGAAAACCCATGGACCTGACATCCCTTACTGCCGTTTCCCCCGTCGACGGGCGTTACGCCGGCAAGACCGAATTGCTGCGGCCGATCTTCAGCGAGTACGGGCTGATCCGTCACCGTGTGCTGGTGGAGATCCGCTGGCTGCAGGCGCTGGCTGCGCACGAAGGCATCCCGGAAGTACCGGCACTGAGCGCACATGCGACGCATATCCTCAACGGCATCTTCACCAACTTCAGTGAAGAGGACGCCCGCCGGGTCAAGAACATCGAGCGCACCACCAACCACGACGTCAAGGCGGTCGAATATTTCATCAAGGAGAAGATCGCCGGCAACACCGAGCTGGATGCGGTCAGTGAGTTCATCCATTTCGCCTGCACCTCCGAGGACATCAACAACCTTGCCTACGCCCTGATGCTGCGTGAGGCGCGCGGTCAGGTGTTGCTGCCGTTGCTGGACACGGTCATCGACGCCATCGTTGCGCTGGCGCACGCCAACGCCGAACTGCCATTGCTGTCACGCACCCACGGCCAGCCGGCCACACCGACGACGGTCGGCAAGGAGATGGCCAACTTTGCCTATCGCCTGCGCCGCCAGCGTGAGCAGCTTACCCAGGTGCCGATGCTCGGCAAGATCAATGGCGCGGTCGGCAACTACAATGCACACCTGATCGCCTATCCCGAGATCGACTGGCAGGCCTTCGCCGAGCGCTTCGTCACCGACCTCGGCCTCGACTGGAACCCGTATACCATCCAGATCGAACCGCACGACTACATCGCCGAGATGTTCGATGCCATCGCCCGCTACAACACTGTGCTGCTCGATTTCGCGCGCGATATCTGGGGCTACATCTCACTCGGCTACTTCAAGCAGAAGACCGTGGCCGGCGAGGTCGGCTCCTCGACCATGCCACACAAGGTCAATCCCATCGACTTCGAGAACGCCGAGGGCAACCTGGGCATCGCCAACGCGCTGTTCGCCCACCTGGCGGCCAAGCTGCCGGTCTCACGCTGGCAGCGCGATCTGTCGGACTCCACCGTGCTGCGCAACCTCGGCGTCGGCATCGCCCACACCGTCATCGCCCTGGAATCCCTGCTCCGCGGCATCGGCAAGCTGGAGGCCAACCCGACGGGTATTGCCGCCGACCTGGATGCCACCTGGGAGGTGCTGGCCGAGGCGGTGCAGACGGTCATGCGGCGCTACGGTATCGAGCAGCCCTACGAGAAGCTCAAGGAACTGACCCGTGGCAAGGGCATCGATGCGCACTCCCTGCGCACCTTCATCGACGGCCTCGACATCCCCGCCGAGGCCCGGCAGCACCTGCGCAACCTCACCCCGGCCGGCTACATCGGCAATGCGGCCGAGCAGGCGCGCAGGATCTGAATATCCTGCTTTGAACCACGAAGGACACGACGGACACAAAGTTTTTGTGAACAGGATTCCAGATCGCAGGCACACCCCCGACAATAGGGGCGCAGCATCTTGCTGATTTGTTTGGATTTGGATTTTCTTCGTGCCCTTCGTGCCCTTCGTGGTCAAGCGACAACACCACGCAGTTTCAAAAATCCCGCCCTTGCGGCATCATCGGCCTATGACAGCCGATTCCGCCGACACTGAAGACGCCGGTTATCTGGTCGCACCCGCCGACTGGCCGGGCGACGAAAATGCCATCCGTGCCCTCCGCACTACCGTGTTCGTGCGCGAACTCGGCATCCCCGAGGCGCTGGAATGGGACGGCCTCGACCCCGACTGTGCGCATCTGATCGCCTACGACATGGCCGGCCGGCCCATCGGCACGGCACGCCTGCAGACCGACGGACATATCGGCCGCATGGCCGTACTGCCGGGCTGGCGCGGACGGGGCGTCGGCAGTGCGCTGCTGCTGATGTTGATCGAACGCGCGGCCGCCCACCGCCTCGACGAGGTCTTCGTCGACGCCCAGACGGCGGTGGCCGGGTTCTATCACCGCCACGGATTCATCGCCTCGGGCGATACGTTCGAGACGGCCGGCATCCCGCATATCCGTATGACCCGTTTCACGGCCGACCCCTGAGACGCCCGGGAGGAACGCCACCATGCCCCTGCCCCCGTTCAATGAACGCCCGGACGGTGATTGCGTCCTCGGCGCGACTGCCGGTAGCTACGCGCTCACCAGCCGCGACGACAACCGTCAGGTGGCCGCCCTGCTCGCCGCCCAGGCGCGCCGGCAGGTCGACCTGTTCACACCCGATCTGGAACCGGTGTTGTACGACCAGTCACCCTTCCTCGACGCCCTCACCCAGCTGTGCCTGAGCAGCCCTCGCGCCCGGGTGCGCGTGCTGGCCAGGGACTTCGAACGCACAGTCAGGGACGGTCACCGTCTGGTGGAACTCGCCCGACGGCTGAGCAGCTATATCGAGCTGCGCAAGGTACATGCCGATTATCAGGACAACAACGAAGCCTTCCTGCTGGTCGACGACCACGGGCTGCTGCACCGCCCATATGCGGCACGCTTCGAAGGTAGTTGCAGCTGCAAGGCGCCACCGGAGGTACGGCGCCTGCGGGCCTTCTTCGACGAGGTCTGGGGCCGCAGCGAACCGCACGCCGATCTGCGGCGCCTGCACCTGTGACCACCGCCCGCACCCTCGCCGTACTGTGCACGCTGTTGCTGATGCTGCTGAGTGCGACCGGCCGTGCGGCCGATCGCATCGAACTCATTCCGCTGCAGAATCGCAGCGCCGAGGAACTCATGCCGCTGATCCGCCCGCTGCTGGATCGGAACGAGGCCTTGAGCGGCACCGGCTATCAGCTCATCGTGCGCGCCACCCCGCAGCGCCAGGAGGAGCTGCGTGCCCTGATCGCGCAACTCGACCAGGCCGCCCGGCAACTGCGTATCAGCGTGCGCCGCGCCGCCCACGAGGAGATCGAACGCGAGCGGATCCAGGGCACGGTCGACCTCGGCGCCGCCGCCGGCGCGGTCGAGGCCCGTGGCCGTGTCATCCTCCGCAGTACCCGCGACAAGGGTGGCGAGCGCAACCACTACGAAGTCACCGCCCGCGAAGGCACGCCCGCGTATATCCTCACCGGCGAGGCCTTTCCGGTGCCCACCCGCAGCGGCCACGTCCGCGATGGCCGCGTCGTCATCACGGAGGGCATCGACTACCAGGAACTCAGCTCCGGCTTCTACGCCCTGGCCCGTACCCACGACGGCGAGGTCACCGTGGACATCAGCCCGCAGCGCGAGGTCCTCGACCCGCGCGGCAGCGGCCGTATCCAGACCACCGCACTGATCACCACCGTGCGCGGCCGCCTCGGCGACTGGCTGGAACTCGGCGGCACCCATCAGCGGCACACGCAGGAAGGCGGTGGCCTGCTGCGCAGCACGCGCAACCGCGACGCGACACAGCAGACGCTGTGGCTCAGAGTGGAGGTGGTCGAATGAGTGCAGACGTACGCCGCAGCGCGAGGTGCACCGGCTGCGCGACACGCCGGTCGGTCCACTGACGGAGAGCGTCCCGGAGCCGATGTCCCGCAGCGGCTCGAGCGACTTGAATGAAAAAGCGGCCCGGGGGCCGCTTTTTCATATCGAACCGTGCCGGTACCGGTCGTGCGCCGGCGTCACCCGGTCGCGTTCAGACCAGGCGCCTACGCCGGGCGACGCCCACCAGCCCGAGCAGCCCGGAGCCGAGCAGCCAGACGGCGGCGGGTACGGGTACGGGCGTGGTCTCAAAGCGGAGCCAAGTGCCGGAGACGGTCATATCATGACCGTACTCGTAGCCATTGAAAGCGTAGTCTTGCGCGTTGAACTCATGACCGGCCTCGCCGCCGAAATACGCCACGAAATTGAACCCGGTGAACGCGCCGCCATTGAAGGTCAGGTTGGGGCGGCTGTTGACGACGGTGTAATTGGAGTCACTCTGCTCGGTGAAAGATACACCGGCGAAACCAAACGACAGGGTGTTCCCGCTGCCCTGAGTGAAGGAGATGGTGCCGGTCCCGCCACTGAGGACGCTGTCATCGAAGGTGCCGGTGACGGTGATGTCATCGCCGCGACTCACACCGAATACGTTGCCGGGGTCCGCCGTGGGGTTCACCGTACCCATCAGCGTAAAGTTGACGAGGGCCGCCTGGGCGCCGACCGTCCCCACGGTCAGGCAACAGGCAACCAAGGCGGTACAATTCGCTTTTGTGAACATCGACATGGTTTCTTGTCCTCTCCGCAACGCTTCTTTAAGAGCTTATTCTGTATCTTCTTGATCGGGTTCTTGCCTGGATCGCCCGCACCCCCGTGCCCCAGCGACCACTCTCCCGGGTATGCATGAGGTACGGCACAGACACCCCCTCGGCCACTGGCGGGAGTAAGCAGCTTCCGTACCATGATAGGCTATTTACTTGAATTACAGCAAGTTATTTAAACGCACCGGGATCGGGCTGGCCTGAACTGGAAACTAATCCGACAGCGTCCTGCCTGTTTTGGCCGGGCAGCAGATGTGTTTTCATTGTTTAATAGTTACTTATCACACATACGACAGCCGCTTTTTATTCGTTAATTATTCCGACAATACCTGCCGCTGCCGGCACCATCAGGCACTACCAGCAAAGCCACCCAGCAGCGCGAGTTCCCAATTGATGAGCACGAGGTAGGCCAGCACGGCGAGGCGCAGCAATACGTCGCCGCGGATGCGAAAGACGTGCTGCGGCGCCAGGATCACCAGCAGGCCGGCACAGATGCCGGTAACCAGCGTCTTGATGAACGCAAACAGCCGAAGGTCGATACCGATCAGCAAGGCCATGAAGGGATTGACCTCGGTCGCACCCCTTTGCAGCAGCTGCAGGGTAAAGATCGCGTCAAGACAGGACAGGCCCAGCAGGCCGAGAATCCAGTACCGATAGCGCGGCGGGTGGACGTCCAGCACGGCTGCCTCGCCGTCCCGCCGTGACCGGCGCCGCCGTTGCCGTCGCATACCGTGCCACAGCGTATGCAGGGTGAAGTTCCGGCGGTCGGCGGCATCGCGCCGCTCCCGCGGCAGATCGGCGATCGGGTAGGGATACGGCATCACGCACCTCACAGCAGGGATGGTCGACACGGACTCCGTGCCGTACCGGTGATCCATCCCTGGTCGAGAGCGACATCCCATCGCTAGCCTGCCACAGCCGTCGCGCCGCTGACAACCTCCCCGGCAACCGCCTCAGTTGTCTTGTGCGATTCCCTGCCGTGAACTACGGTAAAGAGGCATCCCCGCATCATCGGGTAGCGCTGGAGGTTCACATGCGCCCAGTCCTTCTGCTCGGTTCGGCCGCAGTGCTGATCGCGGTCTCCGGTCCCGGAGCGACCCAGGAGACCGGCGAGATCCTGCGCGGCGAGATACTCGCGAGCACCTGTTTCACCTGTCACGGCACCGACGGCAAGAGCCCCGGGGCGATCCCATCCATTGCCGGCATCCCGGCCGACTCCCTGCGCCGCACCCTGCAGGAATTCCGTGACGGGCGCCGGCCGTCCACGGTGATGGGACGCCATGCCACCGGCTACAGCGACGAGGAGCTCGCGTCCATCGCAGATTATCTGAGTCGTATCCAGTAGCCCCGCATCCACGCAGGAGGGTCCGACATGACGGTCAATCGCAGGCAGTTTCTGGGCTACCTCGGCACAGGCGCGGCACTGGCGGCGCTGCCCGTATGGCGCGGAGCGCACGCTGCGCCGGCCCGCATCGTCGTGGTCGGCGGCGGATTCGGTGGCGCCACCTGCGCAAAGTATCTGCGCCGCTATGATGCGGACATCGGCATCACCCTGGTGGAGGCCAGCCCGCACTACGTCACCTGCCCGGCCAGCAATTGGGTGCTCGGTGGCTTACGCAGCATGACCGATATCACCCACGGCTATGACGGTCTCAAGGCGCACGCCATCGATGTCGTCACCGCGCGCGTCCAGGGCATCGATCCGGGCAAGCGCCGTGTCACGCTCGACAACGGCGACACGCTGGTCTACGACCGGCTGGTGGTCGCGCCGGGTATCGATTTCAAATGGGGAAGCATCGAGGACTACGATGAGAAGGCCGCCGAGATCCTCCCTCATGCCTACAAGGCCGGCCCCCAGACGGAGCTGTTGCGCAGTCAGCTCGAGGCCATGCCCGACGGCGGCGTGGTCATCATCGCCATCCCCGGCAATCCCTTCCGTTGCCCACCGGGACCGTACGAGCGGGCCAGCCTGATCGCGCACTATCTGCAGACACACAAACCCAGGTCGAAGCTGCTGCTGCTCGATACCAAGGACAGCTTCTCCAAGCAGGGGCTGTTCCAGGCGGCGTGGAAGGCGCGCTATCCAGGCATGATCGAGTGGGTGCCGGGCACGCAGGGCGGCAAGGTCGAGCGCGTCGACGTCAAGACCCGCACTGTCTATACGCAAGCCGGCCTGGAATCGCATCAAGGGGCTGTGGTGAACGTCATTTGCCCGCACCATGCCGGTGCCCTGGCTCACACCGCCGGGCTGACCGATGACAGCGGCTGGTGCCCGGTGGATCAGGCCAGCTTCGAGTCCACGCTCCATCCCAACATCCATGTGATCGGCGATGCCTGCATCGCCGGTGCCATGCCCAAGTCGGGGCACTCCGCCAACAACCATGCGAAGATGTGCGCGGCCGCGGTCATCGCGAGTCTGCGGGAGCAGACCATACCGATCCCGTCCCACGTCAACACCTGCTACAGCCTGGTCGCGCCTGACTACGGCATCTCGGTCGCGGCGGTCTATCACCTCAAGAACGGCAAGATCGAGGCCGTCGAGGGTTCGGGCGGTGTCAGTCCCGCTGATGCCGACGCGAACTTCCGCAAGCGCGAGGCGGTCTATGCCGAAGGCTGGTACGCGAGCATCGTGGCGGACAGTTTCGGGTGAGGAGTGAGAAGTGAGGGGAAACCCGTTCCTGGCCGCGGAATCCGCGTACGGATGGGGAATTACCGAACGTTTTTCAGTAGATGGTCACTGCGCCATACTCTCGAGTCCCACCACCACCGTGCGCGCGCGTACATGTGAGAACACACCTGCGGGCACCTCCATCGGTACCGTCTTCACTTGCTTCAGGGTATGTGCGTCGTAGATCACCAGCTGGCCACTGTCACGTCCGGCGGTCCGATCACCGCCCTGTCTGGCACTGACATAGAAATATTCACCCCGTGCCGTGTATTCCGGGAAGTGCGAATGACCGAGTGTGCCTGCGACCGTCAGCGTCCTGACGACCGTGAGTGTCTGCTTGTCGATGAGCTGGATCTTATTCGCAGCCGGACCCGTGCCGACGATGTCGACCACGATATACGGGGCATCGGGGTGCGCGGCGGGTGACTCGGTGGGACCCAGGACGGGGATGCGCTTGACCACCTCGAAGGTATCCATGTCGAACACGGTCACCTCGTACGGCTCGCAGGGACGTGTACCGATATTGGTGCCGATGCCCAGAAGCCGGCCATGCGAGCGCACCACGGCACCCGAGCCGAGGTGCGGCTGACAGCCGGCCGGGATCTTCTTGACGATACGTCGTTCGGCCAGGTCGATGACGGCGTTGATATCGTCATCGTACGAGGAAACCACGACGTAACGGCCATCCGGCGACAGAAATGCATCATGCAGATGCCGGCCCACGTCGGCGATCCTGGTGATGGGCATGTCCGGTTTATCCAGATCCACGATCCATACGTGGCCGGCCTGTTCGAGCGCGATCACGAAGACATCTGCGTACGGCGTGCCGGTGATCATGCCCGAGTCGGCCTCGACCATATTGCCATCCGGATCGATGCCACGCAGCTCCATCAGCTTGACCGGCTCCAGGGTCGCAGCATCCAGGATCACCGCTGTATCCGGGACGTAGGAACCCGCGGCCAGGTAGCGCCCATCACGCGATACCGCGAGGGACGTGCCATTCAGTCCAGCCCGCACTTTCCGCACGACCTGCAGCGAGTAGAGATCGATCTTGAAGATGTAGCCGATATCGTCCCGAAGATAGGCCCAGCGCTCCTCCTTGGGGTGGAAGTCCATCAAATGCGGTGCAAAACCGGTGGGCACTTCACCCACCTTCCGGTTGGTTCTACCATCGAAGAACACGACCTTGGCGGCATCTCCGGCGGCGAAGTGTCCGCGTACCATGATGACCATCAGATCATCGAGGTCCTCTATCGGATAGGTCGGCTTGTCGGGTAAGCTTGATTCATCGGCGACCAGCACCTCGAGTGAATCCCGTATGTCGTTCAACCCCCAGGACAGGGAGCGTCGCGGGCGTTTCGTTATGAGCGTGGCCAGCAGGTCCATGTCCTTGACCGATAATTTGCCGAACCACGTAGGATGCTGCGGCATCAAGGTCGTAACGCCCCCCACCTGTATCTTGGCACTGACCTGCTCCCGGGTGAGCTTGGTGTCATCACGATTCAATGCCGGCCCGATGTATCCACTGCGGTCCGCCCCATGGCACACTGCGCAATGCTCATCGTACAGCCGCTCGGCCTTGCCGAAATCCTGGGCCCAGGAAACAGGCACGATCCCCACCGATGCAGCCAGCCAGAGGACGGTCACAAGGGCGTGTCGTGTGTGGTTCATCGGTACACTCTCCTGCGAGGACGATACATCGACAATCCTAGCTGCGCGGTGGCCTATCCGCCAGAGAAGACCAACAGCCCAGGGTGGATTGAACAGCCGCCCGCCTGAACGCATCGCGTCGACTACCGTGTAGGTCATTGCGCCGACGCATATAGGGACCCCCTGCGCCGTCTGCTTTTCGAGGTTTTGCATTGCCCTCTTTCCGTGTGTTTCCGTGGCCAACAAAGGGTTTGCCTTTCTCTCCTCACGCCTCACGCCTCACGCCTCACGCCTCACGCCTCACTCCTCACGCCTCACGCCTCACTCACCGGTTCGATATACTCCACCACCAACTGCAAGCTGGTCATGCCGCGGAACTCGTTGGCATCGACACGATAGGCCAGGGTGACCCGGCGTCCGGTCAGATCGCCGATCGATGCCTGGTTGAAGGCGATGGCATCGATGCCGGCGCGACCGGCCTGACGCAGCGTCAGCTTCAGATGACAGTCGCCCACCAGCCGTTGTGACAGCACCTCGAAGACCCCGTCGAAGACGGGCTCCGGGAAGTGTTGCCCCCAGGGCCCGGCAGTGCGCAGCGCCTCGGCCAGTTCCAGCGTGAGTTCGTCGGCCTGCAGCTCGCCGTCACTGTGGATCACGCCCTGCAAATCGTCCGCGCCCAGATGCCGGCTCACCTCGGTATCGAACGCCGCATGGAAGCGCGTAAAGTCCTGCTCGGCGAGCGACAGCCCGGCCGCCATCGCATGCCCACCGAACTTGCGGATCAGGCCCGGATGGCGCGTGCTGACCGCCTCCAGGCAATCGCGTATGTGGAAGCCCGGCACCGAACGCGCCGAGCCCTTGATCTCACCGTCGCCGGCCGCGGCAAAGGCGATCACAGGGCGATGGAGACTCTCCTTGAGACGCGCGGCAAGAATCCCGATCACACCCTGATGCCAAGCACGATCAAAAACGCACAGCCCGGTCGGCAGACTGCCCGCCTCCAGATGCAGCGCTTCCAGTGCTGCCAACGCCTGTGCCTTCATGTCGGCCTCGATCTCGCGCCGGGCACGGTTCAGTTCGTCCAGCTGCCGTGCCATGGTCAGCGCGGTCTGCGCGTCGTCCGCGAGCAGGCACTCGATGCCGAGCGCCATGTCCTCCAGCCGCCCGGCGGCGTTCAAGCGTGGCCCCACGGTGAAACCCAGGTCGCTCGCCACCACCCGTGCGGGATTGCGCTTGCCGACCTGCAACAGCGCGCTGATACCCGGCACGCAACGCCCGGCCCGGACGCGCCGCAGACCCTGCTCGACCAGGATGCGGTTGTTGTGGTCCAGCGGCACCACGTCGGCGACGGTGCCCAGGGCCACGAGATCGAGAAGCCGGGCCAGATTCGGTTCCGGCAGGTCGCGCGCCGTGAACCAGTCGGTCGTACGCAGACGCGCGCGCAGCGCGACCATGAGATAGAAGGCCACGCCCACGCCCGCGAGGTGCTTGCTCGGGAAGTCATCACCGGGCAGATTCGGGTTGACGATGGCATCGGCCTCGGGCAGCTGCGCGCCGGGCAGGTGGTGGTCGGTCACGAGCACGCGCATGCCGTGCGCGCGCGCCGCCGCAACACCGGCGAGACAGGCGATGCCGCTGTCGACGGTGATGAGCAGATCGGGGTGCCGCTGCGCAGCGACGGCGACGATCTCCGGGGTCAGGCCATAGCCGAAATCAAAGCGGTTGGGCACGAGGTAGTCGACCTGCGGTGCGCCCAGAGCGCGCAGTGCGCGTACCATCAGTGCCGTACTGGTCGCGCCGTCGGCGTCAAAATCGCCGACGATGACGATGCGCTGCCCCTGGGTCAGTGCCTGTTCCAGCAGATCCAATGCCCGCTCCAGCCCACCCAGACGCTGGGGCGGCAGCAGGCGCTCGATGCCCGTGTCCAGCTGCAGGGGATCGGCGATACCGCGCGCCGCGTATATCCTTCGCAGCACGGCGGGGATTTCGATGGGCAGGTGCGCAGCGTCGGCCTTCGGTTCGCGGCGAATGATGCGTTTATGCATGGTTCCACTACTGTCCCATAAATCCAAAAACTATATTTGCCACGGAAGCACACGGAAGGCACGGAAATGAAACCGCGTCATGCAGCCCTGCCCCAACACTGGGCAGGTACCGCGGGCCGTTGTATGAGCCTGTGATCCGGCCCATGTTTTTCCGTGTGCTTCCGTGGCTGAAATCAGTGTTTTTAATGATATGGTTCCTGTTCGCTCTCAAGGCCGGGGCGGTGGTGGCAGGAATCCCTGCGGCGTGGGGTGGCGACGCCCACGCTGGCGTGCCGGCTCGTGTATGACGCCGGTGCACGGCTGCAGGTCGCGCCGCTCTTGGCACCGGATGTCAGGGCCTTCGCCAGAAGCGCCACCAGGCCCCACGCGTAATGCGGTAGCCCTGACCGTCATCGGGATACAGCGTCAATTCCCGCAAGCGCCGGTCGCGCAGTGCCTGCAGCAGCGGCGTGAACCAGTCCTGCTCGAACCGCCCGGTCTCCGCCAGCCAGGATTCCACATCACCATAGGCGACGGCCGACCGCAGACCATCCAGGCACACCAGGTGGTTGCCACCGACAAGCTCGTGCAGCCAGGCGCGCACATCCGTCGGCGGGTCGGCACACGGGATACCGTTCAGCCTGGCCAGGCCTTGCAAGACGGTATCCTCACACCACACGCCCTGCCAGTCGCTCGCCTCTGCCGCAAGCGGCGGACCGCCGCCCCATAGCCAGAGGCTGTTGATCAGTGGCCGGCCGCGCGCCTCGCGCTCACGGTTGACCGGGTGCTCGTGAAACAGCATCTGCACTTCATTGAGGAATCGATGCCAGTCACGCGCGTCGGGTCCGCTGGGGAGGGACGCGTCGATATCGTGGCCGCTGGCGCGTGCCAGCGGCGTGGTACGCATGTCCGGTTGCCGCGGCAGATGCAGATAGCCACGCACCGGTGTGGCGAATTCCAGACGCATGCCGTCCGCGGCATAGTGCATGTTGAAAGCAGCGGCCAGGGCCTGCACCTCGGCGTCCACGATCTGCAGGTGCGCACCATCGAACAGCACGAGGTGCGACCGATCGGCCCGCAGATGCACCGGATCGGCGCGTAACAGCGCGTCCGGCACGGTCGCGCCGACGTCCATCTGGTAGCTCAGCCAGGCGTCGGGGCGGTCCTGTCCCTCCGGCAGCGCATAGCCGCAGAGCCGGTAGCGCAACGCATCGGCATCGGCCGGCTCCGGCCACCGGTCGGCGCGGGTCAGCAGTTGCGCGAGTGCCGTCCGACGTGCGCCTGACGGGTTTGGCAGGCCCGCCAAGCCCGGACCACCCGGCGCGCGCCCGTCAGCAGGGCCGGTGCCGGGCCCGAACAGGCCCGGTACCAGCAGTGTCAGGCGCACGGGGTCGCCCGTCACACCATCTTGTCGAGGATCGCCCTGCGCACGGCATCCAGCGTCGCGTCGACGGTGTGGACGTTGCCGGTGCTCTGCTGAATGGCGGTGTCGGGATCCTTCAGACCGTGGCCGGTGAGCGTACAGACGATGGAGCTGCCCGCGGGGATCTTGCCGTGCTTCACATCGCGCAGGGCGCCGGCCAGCGAAGTCGCCGAGGCCGGTTCGCAGAACACGCCCTCCTGCTCGGCCAGCAGCTTCTGCGCGGCGAGGATCTCGGCGTCGGTGCATTCGTCGAACCAGCCGCCGGATTCCTCCTTGACCTTCCAGGCCTGCTCCCAGGACTGCGGATGGCCGATGCGGATGGCGGTGGCGACGGTCTCGGGATGGTCGACCATCGCACCGCGCAGGAACGGTGCCGCCCCCGTGGCCTGATAGCCGACCATCTTTGGCCGGTTGCCGGCGATGGCACCGCCGGCGTAGGCACAGTGACCGTTGCAATAGGTGCAGGCGGCGGTGACGTGATCCCCGGAGGCCGAGGAATACTCGCAATAGCCGATCCAGTGGGCAGTGATATTGCCGGCGTTGCCGACCGGCAGACAATGGTAGTCGGGGGCGCGGCCGAGTTCCTCGATGATCTCGAAGGCCGCGGTCTTCTGGCCCTGAAGGCGAAACGGATTAATGGAATTCACGATCGTCACCGGCGCCTGCTCGGCGACCTCCTTCACCAGTTGCATGCCGGCATCGAAGTTGCCACGGATCTGCAGTACCACGGAGCCGTGCATCATCGCCTGCGCGAGCTTGCCCATGGCGATCTTACCCTCCGGGATCAGCACGAACGCGGTAATGCCGGCACGCGCCGCATAGGCGGCCGCTGCCGCCGAGGTATTACCCGTCGAGGCGCAGATGATGGCACGGCTGCCCGCCTCCACTGCCTTGGTCACGGCCATGGTCATACCACGGTCTTTGAAGGAACCGGTCGGATTCAGGCCTTCGTACTTGACGTAGATGTCTACATCCTTGCCGATGCTGCGCGGAATGTTGTTCAACCGGATCAGCGGCGTATTGCCCTCGCCGAGACTGATGATGCGCGTATCGTCATGGATCGGCAGACGGTCGCGATAACGTTCGATGAGGCCGGTATAACGGGGACGAAAGGGCATGAGTGGTTACCTTGAGTCAGTAGTTTTGAACCGCCAAGACGCCAAGGGCGCCAAGAAAACCTTTTACGAACCGCCAAGACGCCAAGGGCGCCAAGAACACTTGATGAAAAAAATGAACCAGCCGTTACATTGATTTCTCTTGGCGTTCTTGGCGCCTTGGCGGTTCAATTGCCTTTGTGTTTCTTGGCGCCCTTGGCGTCTTGGCGGTTCAAAAAACTTCGCATCACTTCCCGCTCAGATATTCCAGGCGGATGCGCGTCACGCTGCCCTCGATGGAATCCAGCGCCTCGATACTCGCGATGGCCTGGTTCATCTGGCCTTCGCGCACGACGTGGGTCAGCAGGATGATGGGCACGCGCGTCTCCTCCGCTGCGGCTTCTTTCTGGACGATGGCCTCGATGCTGATGCCGCGGTCGCCGAGGATGCGGGTGATGTCGGCGAGCACACCGGGCCGATCCTGGGCGAGCAGCCGCAGATAATAGGCAGTATCGATCTCCTCCATGGGCAGCACCGGGATGTCCGACAGTGCGTCGGGCTGGAAGGCGAGGTGCGGCACGCGGTTGCCGGGATCGGCGGTGAGCATGCGGGTCACGTCGACCAGATCGGCGACCACCGCCGAGGCAGTCGGCTCGGCGCCGGCACCGGCGCCGTAGTACAGCGTCGACCCGACGGCATCACCCTTCACCAACACGGCATTCATGACACCGTCGACATTGGCGATCAGGCGGCGCTCCGGAATCAGAGTCGGATGCACCCGCAGCTCGATGCCCTTTTCGGTATACCGTGCGAAGCCCAGATGTTTGATACGGTAACCGAGTTCCTCGGCGTATTCCACGTCGGCGCGGGTGATGCGACTGATGCCTTCGGTGTAGGTCTTGTCGAACTGCAACGGGATACCGAAGGCGATGGATGCCAGAATGGTGAGCTTGTGCGCCGCGTCGATGCCTTCGACATCGAAGGTCGGATCGGCCTCGGCATAGCCCAGTGCCTGTGCCTCTTTGAGCACATCGGTAAAGTCGCGACCCTTGTCACGCATCTCCGTGAGAATAAAATTGCCGGTGCCGTTGATGATCCCGGCCAGCCACTCGATGCGATTCGCCGCCAGGCCTTCGCGGATGGCCTTGATAATGGGGATACCACCGCAGACGGCCGCCTCGAAGGCCACCACCACGCCCTTGTCCTGCGCCGCCTTGAAGATTTCGTTGCCGTGCAGCGCGATCAACGCCTTGTTGGCGGTGACCACATGCTTGCCGTTGGCAATGGCCTTGAGCACCAGTTCGAGTGCCGGCGTGTAGCCGCCGATGAGTTCGACGACGATGTCGATATCCGGATCGTCGACGACGGCGAAGGCATCCGCCGTGACCTTGATGTCGCCGATGCCGGGCAGGCGCGCCGGATCGTAGTCACGTGCGGCCGCATGGGTAATCTGGATACCGCGGCCCGCGCGACGGGCGATCTCACTGGCGTTGCGGCGCAGCACATTGAAGGTACCGCCGCCGACTGTTCCCAGGCCGAGCAGGCCAACGTTTACCGGTTTCACGTCCTATCCCCCTGAGGATGCAGTTTTTTCTGGTCTTTACGAAACATATCGCGGATCCCGCGTACCGCCTGACGGGTACGGTGTTCGTTTTCGATCAGGCCGAAACGCACATGATCGTCACCATAGCCGCCGAAGCCGACGCCCGGCGCGACCGCCACCTTGGCGTCTGCCAACAGCCGCTTGCAGAACTCCAACGAACCGAGGTGCCGGTACGGTTCCGGGATCGGTGCCCACACGAACATGGTGCCGCGCGGTTTCTCGACCTGCCAGCCGATGGCCTGCAGGCCATCGCACAGCACATCGCGGCGCTTGCGATACAGTTCAGCGATTTCGCGCACGCAGTTCTGCGGGCCTTCAAGTGCCGTGATGGCTGCGATCTGGATGGGTGTGAACATGCCGTAGTCGAGGTAGGACTTCATACGTGCCAGCGCGGCAACCAGGGTCGGATTGCCGCACATGAAGCCGACGCGCCAGCCGGGCATGTTGTAGCTCTTGGACAGCGTGAAGAACTCCACCGCCACATCCTTGGCGCCGGGTACCTGCAGGATGGACGGCGCAACATAGCCGTCGAACACCAGATCGGCATAGGCCAGGTCATGGACCACCCAGATACCGTGCTCACGGGCGATCGCCACCACCCGCTCGAAGAACTCCAGTTCCACGCACTGGGTGGTGGGGTTAGCGGGAAAGTTGAGCACCAGCATCTTGGGCTTGGGCCAGGAGTCCTTGATCGCCTTCTCCAGTTCGGCAAAGAAGTCGATGTCCGGCACCAGCGGCACGTGGCGGATGTCGGCGCCGGCAATCACAAAGCCGTACGGATGGATCGGATAGGCGGGGTTCGGCACCAGCACGGCATCGCCCGGGCCCAGCGTCGCCAGCGCCAGATGGGCCAGACCCTCCTTCGAACCGATGGTGACGATCGCCTCGGTCTCGGGGTCGAGCGTCACGCCGTAGCGATTCTGATACCAGCCGGCGATGGCCTTGCGCAGGCGCGGTATGCCCTTCGAGACGGAATAGCGGTGGGTATCGCCGCGCTGTGCCGCCTCGACCAGCTTGGCGACGATATGGCCCGGCGTCGGCTGGTCGGGGTTACCCATGCCGAAGTCGATGATGTCCTCACCGCGGGCCCGGGCCTTGGCCTTGAGTTCGTTGACGATGTTGAAGACATACGGCGGCAGGCGTTTGATGCGCTGGAATTCGTCGAACAAGGCGGCAATACCCTGGATGAATGGCCGATGACACGTCCCCAGCCCAACTACGGCCGGGGACCTGATGAGCCTGCGAAGAGTACTGAAATCACTCTCAGGATACAAGCAGGTAGCGGCAAAACTCATTGAAATGTATGGGAGAACAAGGCTGTGTCCGTGGACGGGCGCGGTCATGGTCCGGGGCCGCACGGGGGCGGGTGATCCTCCCCGGCCAAGGTGTTACGCTGGGCACGCAAACCCACTCGACCCAAGTCCTTTGAACCCCATGCGTTTCACCGAAGACGACACGACCGGGCGGTACCGTATTCAGGCCTATGCCGCCGGACAGGTCACGGTGAATCACGAGACCCTGACCTGCAGTATGATCGTGGCCCCCGACCGCCTGATCCGCGACTGGCCGCCGCGGGCATTCGAGGACCTCACCGCCGCGTATCTGGCCCTGGCGCTGGCCCTCGAACCGGAGATCCTGCTCATCGGCACTGGTGCGCGGCTGCGATTTCCACATCCGCGCCTGACCGGCGAGATACAACGGCGTGGTATCGGCGTCGAGGTGATGGATACCCCGGCCGCCTGCCGCACCTATAATGTCCTGCTCGACGAACAGCGGCGGGTGGCAGCCGCCTTGCTGATGATCTGATACTCGTCAGCACCCGACCTCAACTCAGACCCAGACCCGCGAGACCCACCGTCATGAAGCCATTGACCCGCTTTACCATGATCCTCATGCTGGCGACGCTGACCGCCTGCCAACCCGAACCGACCGCAGAGCCCTTCCGTATGACCGATACACTTCAGCAGGACCTGGCGACCGTGAGCGGCGCCCGCATCTATTTCGGCCACCAGTCGGTGGGCGGCAATGTCATACAGGGGTTGCAGGAAATCCAGAACGGCGTCGACGGGTCCAGGATCACGCTGGTGGAAATGGGTGAGACCATTCCCGAACTGCCGGATGCCTTCCTCTTGCATTCCAAGATCGGCGAGAACTCCAAGCCAGCCAGCAAGTGCGATGACTTCAAACAGCACGTCGATGCCTTGGCCGGCAAGATTGAATATGCCATGCTGAAATTCTGCTACATCGACATCGGCGAGGATTCCGACGTGGATACCATCTTCGGCTATTACCGCCGCACCCTGGATGACCTCAAGACCCGATACCCGGACATCACCTTCGTACACGTCACGTCGCCGCTGCGCCATACCGCGAGCGGTCCTGGTGTATGGATCCGCGAGCTCATGGGTAAGCCGAACCGTGCCAAGCTCGCCAACATCAAGCGCAACGAATTCAATGAACGGCTACGCAGCACCTACGCCGGTGATGCGATGTTCGATATCGCTGCCAGTGAATCAATCTATCCGGATGGCCGGCGTGAGAGCTTCGTCAAGGACGGCATAACGTATTACAGCCTGGTCGGCGCCTACACCGACGACGGCGGTCATCTGAACGAGGCCGGGCGGTACCATGTCGCAGCAGACATGCTGCACGCGCTCGCCGGTATCATCCGCGCACATAATGCGAACGCCGACGGCTCCTGAACCCTCGACCGACGCCGTCCGATAATGAACCCGAAAACCGTATTCACCACGGCAACACTATAGAAGAACGCGGACAGGATCGTATGCTTCACGCAACAACCCCTCACGCCTGTCAGGTGCTGGACGGCGCTTTGCGACGCTGTTTCATTGCAGCGTCTTGCGTGTGCTTCCGTGGCTGAAATGAGTTCTTAGGATGAGTGGTTCGATGCTGCCCGATGGCTCCCAGACCGTTGCCCGCACGCTGCTGATCCTCGCCGCCCTGGTGGTCGTCATCGCCGGCATGCGCGCCTCGCAGGCGATGCTGGTGCCCTTCCTGCTGTCGCTGTTCATTGCCGTTATCAGTGTGCCACCGATGTACTGGCTGCAACGCCGCGGTCTGCCCACGGCGGCCGCGATTACCATCGTACTCGTCGGCATCGTCGGTATAACGCTGCTGTTCCTGGTACTGGCCGGGACCTCGCTGGACGATTTCTATCGTGCCCTGCCAGGCTACCAGGTGCGCCTGCAGGGCGAGCTGGGCGGCCTGATCGGCTGGCTGAATGCCCACGGCATCGACCTGCCGCGGGAGACGCTGCTCAGTATCATCGATCCGGGGGCGGCGCTACAGCTCGCGACCGGTGTGCTGGCGGGTGTGGGTAACGTCATGACCAACGCCCTGCTGATCATGCTCACCGTAATCTTCATGCTGTTCGAGGCCTCGAGCTTTCCGCACAAGATCAGCCGGGCAGTGGATGATCCGGCGAAGACCTTCACGCATTTTGCGGCGTTCACTGAGAATCTCAAACGGTATGCCGTCATCAAGACACTGGTCAGCCTGGCTACCGGCGCCCTGATCGCCATCTGGCTGGCGATCCTCGGCGTGGATTACCCGTTGCTGTGGGGTGCACTCGCCTTTCTGCTGAACTACATCCCCAACATCGGCTCCATCATCGCCGCGGTGCCGGCGGTGCTGCTGGCCCTGCTGCAATTCGGCTGGGACTCGGCGGCGCTGGTCGCGGTCGGGTATGTGGCGGTGAATCTGGTGATGGGCAACGTCGTTGAACCGCGCTATATGGGTCGCGGTCTGGGGCTGTCGACGCTGGTGGTGTTTCTGTCCCTGGTATTCTGGGGCTGGGTGCTGGGGCCGGTTGGCATGATCCTGTCGGTGCCGCTCACCATGACCGCCAAACTGGCGCTGGATGCCAACGAGGAAACGCGCTGGATCGCGATCCTGCTCGGGCCGGATGTCGAGCCGGCGGAGACGGAGAGCGTCTAGCCGCGAAATGTGCGGCGCGAGGCTGCCGGCCGGCGGCTGGACACCGTGGTTTACCCCCGCGCAGATTCACCTCTTGCGTGGGACTCAAGACTTCGGCGGTCCCGTTCGTCGCGCAGCTGACTTGCGACAGCCGGAGGCGGAGCGACGAACGGGGCCGCCGAAGCATGCCTGGCCAGTGAGCCTGCAGGAGCCAGTGGGCAGCATCCCGTGAGCATCGCATCTACTGTATCCGGGATGGCGGAGCTCACTTGCAGCGCCGGGCTGGCAGCGAGCCCAAGGCTGCGCCGATGCACCCTGCATGAGCGTCGACTATTCGCGTATCTCGCGACCGCCTTCCCGGCTAGCGGAACAGCGCATCCGACGAGAAGCCCTCATGTTCGATGATCTCGCGCAGGCGTTTCAGTGCATCCATCTGGATCTGGCGCACGCGTTCGCGGGTGACGCCGATCTCGTTGCCGACTTCCTCCAAGGTGCAGATCTCGTGACCGTGCAGACCGAAGCGGCGTTCGACCACATCACGCTGCTTTTCGTTGAGCTGTTCCAGCCATTGTTCCAGGTTGGCATAGACGTCGTCGTCGGCCAGCAGCTCGTATGGATCTGAATTGTTGTCATCGGGGATCGCGTCCAGCAGGGACCGGTCGTTGTCATAGCCGATCGGTGAATCCACGGATGCGATCCGCTCGTTGAGGCCCAACATACGTTCGACTTCCGGCAGCGGCTTGTCGAGCAGTGTCGCAATCTCGTCGGCCGACGGTTCGTGATCAAGGATTTGCGCGAGTTTCCGTGCAGCACGCAGATAGAGGTTGATTTCCTTGACCACGTGGATCGGGAGACGGACGGTGCGCGTCTGGTTCATGATGCCGCGCTCGATGGTCTGCCGGATCCACCAGGTCGCGTAGGTGGAAAAGCGAAAGCCACGCTCCGGATCGAACTTCTCCACGGCGCGGATCAGGCCGAGGTTGCCTTCCTCGATGAGATCGAGCAGTGCCAGACCACGGTTCATGTAGCGGCGCGCGATCTTCACGACGAGACGCAGATTGGATTCGATCATGCGCTGCCGCGCACTTTCCTCACCCTGCTGGGTGAGGCGGGCGTAATAGACCTCTTCTTCGGCCGACAACAGCGGGGAAAACCCGATTTCGTTCAGATACAGGCGCGTGGCGTCCAGGTGGGAACCGGGTATGTCGCCTGGCTCGAAGACAATATTTTCTTCGGCATCCGGCTCGTCGGCCACGGCCTCCGCACCGAGTTCGACGTCTCCACCCTCGGATTTCAGGTCATCCGGCACACGTTGCAGGGTATTGAAGGCCGGACCACGACCTTCGGCATCGCCTGCCGCGCTTCCCTTGCGCAGGTTGTGATTCTTCGTCATGCATACCTCCTCGCCTGGCCGCGGCCCTACCTGGCCGCAGCTCATCCATTTTCAGGTCGAGTCCCCCCCGCGTCAGCCGCGGCGTGGCAGGTAGCGGAGCGGGTCCACCGACTTCCCATTCTGTCGGATCTCGAAATGCAACTGTGTACGGTTGGTGCCGCTGTGACCCATTTCAGCGATCACCTGCCCGGCACGTACCACGTCGCCTTCCTTCACCAGCAGAGTGCGATTGTGTCCATAGGCACTTAGATAGGTATCGTTATGCTTCACGATGATAAGCTGCCCGTAACCGGCAAGTCCACTGCCCGCGTAGACCACCTGGCCGGCCGCCGCCGCGCGGACCCGATCACCGGTCGTACCGCCGATGCTTATGCCCCGCTTGCCGGAGACGTTGGCGTCGAACGACCGCAGGATCTGCCCCTGCGCGGGCCACTGCCAGCGCGGCGGACCCATCGCCGCGGCCGGCTGCGGCGCGGGTACGGGCTTCGCCGGCGGCCGCGCACTCGGGGTGGCGCTCTGCGCCGGCGCCGGAGTGGCGCGTGTCGTGGCCGTAGGCGCACGGGCTGGCGCCGATGGCTTTGCGGTTCTGGTGACGGGGGGAGGATTCAGCCGCAGCCGCTGGCCGGGATAAATGGTGTAAGGCGAACGGATACCATTCCAGGCAGCGACTGCACGGTAATCCAGGCCGCGCTGCCAGGCGATGGAAAACAGTGTTTCACCGCGGCGGACCACGTACACGCCGGTCGCTGGACTCGACACGGTATGACTGCGTTCACCGATCGGGGCGCGCACGCTGGAGGTGCTGCACCCGGCCAGCGCCAGCCCCACCAGAACGACAGCACCGAGCCGCCGGCGGCGCTCACACATCAGTCCGACGACATGCAGCGTGAGCACCATGGATCACATACGGCATCGTGATCGCGGGATTCACCATCGCACCCTCAGCGCCTGTCGCACGCTGCCGGCCACTACCGTCGGCACATGCTCGAGGACCGTTCCGAATCTGACCAGCGCCACCTCAGCCTCGCAACGCAAGATACGCCAGCCCCAGCAGCGCCACGACACCCCAGCCGAGCCATTCGACATAGCGCACCAAGGCGCGTTCCATACGCGCCCCACCCCAGGCTAACAGACCGGCAACCAGATAGAAACGCGCGCCGCGGCCGATGGCGGAGGCCAGCACGAAGGGGCCGAGTGCCATCGCCATGCTGCCGGCCGCGATGGTGAAGACCTTGTAGGGGATCGGCGAGAAGCCGGCGACGAACACCGCCCAGAAGCCCCACGTGTCGAACCAGGTGCGTGCCTTGAGATAGCCGTCCCAGTAGTGTGTGCCGCGGATCACCGGCTCGATGAGATCCAGCGCGAAAAAACCGATGGC
Organism: Gammaproteobacteria bacterium; assembly: GCA_019911805.1. Classification (NCBI taxonomy): domain Bacteria; kingdom Pseudomonadati; phylum Pseudomonadota; class Gammaproteobacteria; species Gammaproteobacteria bacterium. Next base: position 31,199 of record JAIOJV010000048.1, on the reverse strand, counting down.
ATACCCGAACAGCCCGCCCGCCACGGAAGCGACGGTGGTGATGAAGGCGAAATGCCAGGCACGCGCCGGCTGTGCGAGGCTCATCGGCGCGAGCATCACATCCGGAGGGATGGGAAAGAAGGACGACTCCGCGAAGCTGAGTCCGGCGAGGTACCAGGGCGCGCGTGGCGCACGGGCCCAGCGCATGGCACGCTGATACAGCCCGTCGAACAGCCTCATCAGCCCGCGCCTCCGACCAGCGGCACGAAACTCACCGGCTCGAGATCCTCGCGTTCGTAGACATCGCCGCGCCGCGTGACCACCGTCAGCGTCTGGCCGCTGGCACCACCCACCGGGATCACCAGACGCCCGCCGTCGGCCAGTTGCTCCAACAGTGGTCGCGGGATTTCCGCCGGTGCCGCGGTGACCAGGATCGCGTCGAAGGGCGCCTGCTGCGGCCAGCCCCAGGACCCGTCACTTTGTTTGAGCTGGATATTGCGCAGTTCCAGCGTGCGGAAGCGCTGCCGTGCGCTGCGCACCAGCGCGTCGATACGCTCGACGGTATAGACCCGCGGCACCAGCTGCGCGAGCACCGCCGCCTGGTAGCCCGAACCGGTGCCGACCTCCAGCACCTTGGTGGGAATGCCTTCGGCGAGCAGCGCCTCGGTCATGCGCGCAACGATGTAGGGCTGGGAGATGGTCTGGTTGAAGCCGATCGGCAGCGCCGTGTCTTCGTAGGCGCGGCTGGACAGCGCCTCGTCCACGAACAGGTGCCGCGGCGTACGGCGCATCACCTCCAGCACCGCCTCGCTGCGAATGCCCTTCTCGCGCAGCCGGTCGATCAGCCGGTCGCGGGTACGCTGCGAGGTCATGCCGATGCCACGGATGTGCGGACGCATCTACGCTTCAGCCACCGGTCAACCAGCCGGCCACCTTGTCGAGCGCATCATAACGGGTCAGATCGACCTGGATGGGCGTGACGGAGACGAAGTGACGTCGCACTGCATGGAAGTCGGTGCCCGGCCCGGCGTCCTGCTCGGCACCGGGCGGGCCGACCCAGTAGATGGGCCGGTGTCGCGGGTCCTCCTGCTTGATCACCGGTTCGGATTTGTGCCGGTGCCCCAGGCGCGTCGCCTCGAAGCCGGCGAGTTCGGCGTAGGACAGGTCCGGCACATTCACGTTCAGGATCGTATCCGCGGGCAGCGGATCGCGGCACAGCCGCAGCACCAGTTCGCGCGCAACGCGCGCGCCGGTGGCGAAATGCCTCGGCGCATGCCCGACCATGGACACGGCGATGGCCGGCAGGCCGAGAAAGCGCCCCTCCATGGCCGCGGCCACCGTGCCGGAATAGAGGACGTCGTCGCCCATGTTGGCGCCGGCGTTCACGCCCGACACCACGATGTCGGGCTCTTCGTCGAGCAGGCCGGTGATGGCCAGGTGAACGCAGTCGGTCGGGGTGCCGTCGATGCGGATGAAGCCGTCGGGCATGTGGGTCGCCCGGATCGGGTAATCGAGGGTCAAGGAATTGGAAGCACCACTGCGGTCACGGTCCGGCGCCACGACGGTGATCTCACCCAACTCGGCCAGCGCCTCGGCCAGGGCGCGGATGCCGGGGGACTGATACCCATCGTCGTTGCTGATCAGAATCCTCATGAAGACGTGTGGCCCGCTGGCATATCTGTGGTACGCATTGGGGCGACACTATACTGGAACGCCGACGGTGCATATAGCCTGGCCGGAAGCCGGGAAACTTTAGCCCCAAAAGGACTCATTTCCGCCACATAAGCACAGGGAAGGCGCTGCAATACCGCGGCGTCCCAAGGTTGCGGCCCGGTACCTGACGGGTAAGAGACCCTGTGGTGTAAAGCGTATGATCTTATCCGTGTTTTCCCCGCGTGATTCCATAGCCACTGCGGTTTTTCAGGGTAACTACCGCGCTGACTGCACGTCATTCAGCCGGCTGGACCGGTCGCCTGTCGCACGCACTTGACGTATCCTGACCGCCTGGACCGAGACGGGACCCATGAGCAGACAACCCAAACACCCCGCCGCGCCGGGCATCAGCCCGGAGGACCGCGAACTCTTCCAGACGGCGGTCGGCCCGGTCAGGCAGCTCCACCACGACCGTGTCGAACCGCGGCTGCCCCGCCCGCCGGTGCGGGCTACGTTCCGCGAGCGCGACGAAGGTGCCGTGCTGCGCGACTCCCTGTCAGACGCCTTCGACCCCGATGACTACCTGACTGGCGAGGAGCTCTGGTTCGCACGCACCGGCCTGCAGCAGCGCATCCTCAAGCGACTGCGCCGCGGCCAATTCGCCCGCGAGGCGGAATGCGACCTGCACGGCCTCACGGTCGTCGAGGCGCGCCAGGCACTGGCTGCCTTCCTGCACGACTGCCTCGCCCAGGGCTGGCGCTGCGTGCGCATCATCCACGGGAAGGGCCACGGCTCGCAGCAGCGCATACCCGTGCTCAAGGGCAAGGTCGGTGGCTGGCTGCGCCAGCGCGACGAGGTACTCGCCTATTGCTCGGCACGCCCCGTCGACGGTGGCACCGGGGCCCTCTACGTCCTGCTGAAAAAGGCCTGAGGCGGATACACCCTCGAGGGGTGGGGCGGGCGCGACAAAGCCCATATTTCCCATCGGAACATAGCGGTATATCCGGGTGTGTCCCGGGGCGCCCCGATGGTCGATAATGGCCCCAGACACATAATCCCAGGCAGCCCGCCATGAAGGCCCTCCTCCTCGTCGCCCACGGCAGTCGCCGCGCGGCATCCAATGACGAAGTACGCGAACTCACCGCGCGACTGGCAGTCCGCGCGCAGCCGGCCATCCCCATCGTGCGCTGTGGATTCCTCGAACTCGCCGAACCTTCCATCCCGGATGGCATCGAGCAATGCATCCGGGAGGGGGCGACCGCGGTGGTGGTGTTGCCCTATTTTCTCTCCGCCGGTCGTCATGTGGTCACCGATATCCCGGCGGCAGTGGCCGGCAAACAGGCGCAGTATCCACAGGCCGACATCCGCATCGCACCCTATCTTGGCGCCAGTATCGGCATCACCGACCTGCTGCTCGACGCGGCCGGCCTCGATCCGGGCCATCCTGATCCAGTGCCGACTGCCGCAGACCGACGATGAGCACCACCCCTTTCTGGAAGACCAAGTCCCTGGCACAGATGTCGCGGGCCGAGTGGGAATCCCTGTGCGACGGTTGCGGCCGTTGCTGCCTGCACAAGCTCGAGGACATCGATTCCGGACAACTGTTCTATACCAGCGTGGTCTGCCACCTGTTCGACGACAAGCGTTGCCGCTGTACGCACTACGCCGACCGCAACCGCCTGGTGCCCGACTGTCTGGTACTGACGCCGGACAACCTCGACGGCATCGACTTCCTCCCTGAGACCTGTGCCTACCGGCTGCTCAACGAGGGCCACGACCTGCCGGACTGGCACCCACTCGTGAGCGGTGATCCCGAGAGCGTCCACCGGGCCGGTATCTCCGTCCGCGGCAAGGTCATCAGCGAGACCTATGTGCATCCCGACGATCTGGCGAACTACATCGAGCACCAGGACGGGCCGTTTACGGATGAGGACGGGCATCACTGAGCCCGGCCCCCGCCGGCAACGCGCGGGTACTCATGGAAATTCGATCGATGGCGCCCCGATGATGGCAGGTAAAACCCCAGGCCGAACGTACCTTGACGTGCCTGATCTGCTCACCTATAGAAGTAGGACCACTCCTGGCACCCCGCCTTGACACCGCGCGAGGCGGCCGTCGTACCGCTATGGGAGCACCCGCATATGTCGGACATCGCCCGCGACATTCCGGTCGAGCTGGATACCGATGGATTTCTGGCTCACCCCGAGGAATGGAACGAACTCATCGCCAGCCAGCTGGCCGAACGCGATGGCATCGGACCACTGACCGAGGCGCATTGGTCGGTGATTCAGAGCCTGCGCAGGCACTACTATGCCAACGGCGGGGTCCCGTCGTTACGCCATGTCTGCGTGGAGAATCACCTCGATCCGCATTGCGTGGCGGGGCTGTTCAAGGACACCGGGCGGGAACTCTGGCGCATCGCGGGCCTGCCCAATCCGGGCGAAGAGGCCAAGAGCTACCTCTGAAGAGCGGTTCAGCCGCGCCGGATGGCGTCCTCCATCGCCTGCACCTTGGCCTGCCAGTCCGATAGCTCGTTATCGCCTGCGGCCATCCGTTCCATCAGCCGGTAGGCCAGCTGCCGTTGCGCCGTGTCCAAGTCCCTGAGCTTGTTCAGCAGGAACAGGTACTGACCCTGCTTCGCCGACAGTGTCTTGACCAGCGCGAACAGCACCAGCGACGCGGCCCCGTGGGGTTTGCCGCGAATCATCTCCAGCAGCTCATCCAATGCGTTCATACCGCCCCTGCCCTGTTTGTCAAAAAAAGTCCCACGAAAAACACGAACGGTTCACCCGCATTCACTGCTGTCTCAAAAACACAAAAACCATATTTGCCACGGAAGCACACGGAAGGCATTGAAATGAAACCGCATCACAAAGTTCTGTCTCAATACTTGGCGAGTGACCTGGGATGTCGTGTGAAGCCTACGATTCTAACAGCATTTTTCCGTGTTTTTCCGTGTGCTTCCGTGGCTGAAATGAGTGTTTTCAGGGTAGAACTAATGGGACAGAAGTGACCCGCATTACGATTCTTTCGTGGGTTTCGTGGCCACGGAATGCGCCCGGGCTTTCCGTGGCGCCTTCTCGACGGGGATCATCCCCCCGGCCGCTGTACCACCTGGTTGCGCAGATAGATGGGCTGGGCGTGTTCAGGGGCGACCACACGGCCGGCGGCAAAATCGAGCGCGGCGAGGCGGGCGATATCGCCGGCGCGCGGCAGCGCGTCGGCATCGATCCCGGCGAGCCGGTCGCCCAGTTGTGCGCGCAATGGTGCCGCATAGGCGGCCCAGCCGCTGCCGACGCCGGACCATGCGGCACCCCCGGGTACCCCGGATATGTCAACGCGCTCCGGTGCGGATACCCGCTCCGCACCCAGCGCCTCCGGCTCGCCGTTCGCGCCGCGTCCATAGGGCGCCCAATAGACCTCGCCCATGCGCGCATCAATGGCGGCCAGGACGTGCTCAACGCCGGCACGCAACAGGGCGGGACGCGCCAGCGCCGCCAGGGTCGAGACCGGCAGCACCGGCAGGTCGGTGGCGAAGGCGATGCCCTGGGCCGTGCCGGCGGCGATGCGCAGGCCGGTGAAGCTGCCGGGCCCGCGGCCGAAGGCGACGGCGTCGAGCTGTGCCGGCTGCAGTCCGGCGGTGGCCAATAATTCGTCCAGCATCGGCAGCAGCAGCCGTGCGTGACCCCGCGGTGCGATCTCGAAGCGTTCCAGCATCTGGTCGTCGATCAAAAGTGCCGCACTGCAGGCCTCGGTGGCCGTCTCCAGGGCCAGAATCTTCACGCTCATTCTCACACCCCTCTTCACGCCTGCGCGGTGCGCGTGTCCCCGTTGGAAAAGAAGGTCTGCACGTCGTCCAGCCGCTGTGTCACCGGCATGGGCGGGAGGCTGGTGCGGAAGATGCGCCCGTAGCTCTTGCCCACCAGTCGCGGATCGCACAGCACCAGCACACCGCGGTCGTCGACATCGCGGATCAGCCGGCCGACACCCTGCTTCAGTGCGATTACGGCGCTGGGTATCTGCAAGTCCACGAAGGGATTGCCGCCGGCCGCGCGCAGGGCATCGATGCGTGCCTGCAGCACGGGTTCGCCCGGCGACGCGAACGGCAGTTTGTCGATCAGCACCAGGGACAGCGCCGCGCCGCGCACATCCACACCCTCCCAGAAGCTGCCCGTACCGAGCAGTACCGCATTGCCCAGCCGGCGGAAGCGCGTGAGCAGTTCCGCGCGCGGCGCCTCGCCCTGCACCAACAGCGGATACTCGATGCTGCCGCGCAGTGCGGCGGCGGCCTCCTGCAGGGCACGGTGGCTGGTGAACAACAGGAAGGCGCGCCCCTCGCTGGCAGCGATGGCCGCGCCCGCGACCCGAACCACCGCGGCCGTATAGGTGTCGGCACGCGGGTCGGGCAGATCCGGCGGCAGGTACAGCAGTGCGTGGTGCGCATAATCGAACGGACTTTCCAGGCACGCAGTACGTGGCCGGTCGAGCCCCAGCGCCGCGATGTAGTGGTCGAAGCTGTCGCCCACGGCCAGCGTCGCCGAGGTGAATATCCAGGTGTTGTCGAGCGCCTCGAGCCGCGCGCGGAACTGCGGCGCGACAGACAGCGGCGTGCAATGGATGGCGAAGCTGCGCGTGAAGGTCTCGAACCAATGGACATGGTCCGGCGGCGGCTGGCCGGCAGTCAGTTGCAGGCGCTCGGCGATACGTTCAGCGCGCTGCCAGCAGTTCTCCAATCCGCGACCGCGCGGTGCCGCCACCTCCAGCCAGGCGCGCAACACCTCCAGCTGCTCGCCAACTGCAGCCACCGCCGCGCGCACCCGGCGATCGCCGGCCACGGCCGCCCAGGGCTGACGGCGAGTACCCGTGCCCAGCGCCAGGCGAAGATCCGCCACGGATCGTTCGAGCGCGGCCGCGGCCGCGGGCAGATCCGCCATGTCACCGGCCTCACGCAGATGTTCCTGCACCGCATCGCGCGCCAGGCCGGTGAGCTGGCGGCTGCCGAGGCTCATGCCGAAGAACTGGCTGGCCACGTCAGCGATCTGATGGGCCTCGTCGACGATCACGGCATCCACACCCGGCAGCAGTTCGCCGAAACCCTCCTCCTTGAGCGCCATGTCGGCAAACAGCAGATGATGGTTGATCACCAGCAGATCGGCGTCCTGCGCCGCACGCCGCGCCTTGACGACGAAGCAGTCGTTGAAGCTCGGACAGTCGCCGCCCACGCAGTTGTCGCTGGTCGACGTGACCCGCGGCCACAGCGACGAATCCTCGGCGACCTCGACGAGCTCACGGATGTCACCGCTGCGGGTGCGTCCCGCCCAGCTGCGCACCGCCTCGAGTTCGGCGGCCTGCGCGCGGCTGGCGAAGCGTCCGTCCACCGCCGCGAGGTCCAGCCGGTGCAGGCACAGGTAATTCGCCCGCCCCTTGAGCAACGCGCTGCGCACGCTGACGCCCAGCGCCTGGCGCAGCGCGGGCAGATCACGGTCGAACAACTGGTCCTGCAGATGCTTGGTGCCGGTGGAGACAATGACCTTGCGGCCCGACAGCAGCGCCGGCACGAGATAGGCGAAGGTCTTGCCGGTGCCGGTGCCGGCCTCGACGATCAGCGTCGCCCCGTCACGGAGACTGGCGGCGACCGCCTCGGCCATGTCGCGCTGGGCCGCGCGCGGTGCGTAGCCGGGCAGCGCGCGGGCGAGTAAACCGGTGGCGGCGAAGACGTCGTTGAGGTCCATTCAACCCAAAAACCGCAGTGGCCACGGAAAGACACGGAAGAATACGGATAAGATCATAGGCTTCACCCAAGCGCTTCCATCACCCGGAGGCGGTGAGCAGCCGCTGCGGGACGAGATCGGGTTTCTGTGGCTGAAATGGCTTTAGCAGATGCAAATCCTGAAAACCGGCTTAGGCCGTGGAAACACACCGACGATACCATGTGAGGCAGGTGCCACGGTGCCAGCCGTCACAGGACCCGGCCGGCCGCTACCATGGCTCACGACGCTTACCCGTTTTCCGTGTGTTTCCGTGGCCAAAACACCTGTTCGGGCTCGGCATCGCGATCAACGCTCGGAGCGGTTATCCCAGACCCCGTCGCCGATCTCGCCCTCTTCACGCGTCCACACCAGCTGGCCGATGATCTTGAACTTGGCCACCGAGAGCAGGCCGCGTTTGGCGCGTTTGCTGCCTTCGGAGTCGGCGACCGCCGCGACCAGATCATCACGTTCCGCCTCGTAGATCTCGAAGGGTTCGTACTCCTCGTCCATGAGTACCAGGAGGACGCTGTCCCAGTCCTGGCCGGTCTTCAGTTGGCCGATGCGGTGTCCGCCCTTGGTGTCGTCAAAGATGGTGCGGCTTTTGATCTGGATGCGCTTACCCTGGCGTGAGCCGCCACGACCGACGGCATCATACCCCAGCGTTTCATCCTTCACGGGCTCCAGATTGAGCAGGCGGGCGGCATCGTTCTCGGCGATCTCAGCGCTGATACCCGGCAACGGCTTGCCGGTCGTGCGTCGGTACTCGGCGGCCAGCCGGCGCGCTTCGCTGATCAGTTTGTCGACGGCGTAGACGGTCACCCTGCCCCCCTGGCTCAGGTCGCGCCCGTCGGGCCCCCTGCCCTGCAACTCACCGCTGCCTGCAGGTATGCCCGCGGCGATGCCCGCGACGAATTGGGGTGATTGTACACGAATGCCCGTGGCATACCGCCGGTCCTGCCACCTGACGGCGGCACGGTGGTGCCTATTCGAGCCGGCTCGCGCGTTCCTCGGCGGCGCGCGCGCCCGCGGCATCGCCCTGTGCCCGGCGCGCCGCGGCGATCAACCGCCAATTGCGCACCTGCAGGCGCGTGTCGCCGGCGGCGAGGCTGTTGGACTTACCCGCCATCTGTATGGCCTGACCGTACTGCCCCTGCTCCAGTCGTATGGCGGCCAGCTGATACCAGAGACGCGGGTTACGCGGTTCGATGCGCAGGGCGCGCTCCAGCGAGGCGGCGGCCGCATCCAGGTCGTGTGCCTGATACTGCTGATCGGCGCGGTCCAGCAGCGCGATCACGGCCGGGCTGCCGGCCGGTGCAGGGGCAGTGACGCTGCCGCGATCGGCGGGGACACCGGGGTAGGTCTCCGCGCCGGGGAAGGTCTCGACGCCACCACCGGCACCACCTGGATAGGTCTCGACACCGCGGTTGTCTCGCGGCATCCCATCCGGATAAATCACCGGGGCGGGTGTGCTGCGGGTCTGCGGCACTCCGGCACAGGCGGCGAGCAGCACGCAGCAAGAGATCAGAAACAGTCGCGACAGCAACGTCACCGGAAGATACCTCTCAACCAGTCGATGGGTCTGGGCAGCTCGCCCCGGCTGCAGGGCGCGTTCGCCTGCGGGGCACTGCCGTTCAGGAAGGGCAATTGTACGCGATCCTCGCAGCCTGCGTCGGCGCGCAGTCCGGTGGCACGATCGATCCAGACCAGCTCCACGCGCTCCGGTGGGGACAGCACCAGGGGCTGCACACCGACGCCGGCCATGTAATCACCCCATACAGGCACCGCACCGCTGCTGCCCGTCAGCCCCATCGGTTGATTGTCGTCACGCCCGATCCACACCACTGCGAGCTGATTGCCGGTAAAGCCGGCAAACCAGCTGTCGCGCAGCTCGTCGGTGGTACCGGTCTTGCCGGCGATGCCGGCGTCGCGTCCGAAACGCGCCCCGAGCGCGGCCGCGGTACCCTCGGTCGCCACCGCCTGCAGGGCCGAGTCGAGGAGGAATACCTGCTCCGCATTGGCCACCCGCTCGACCTCCAGCGGATAGCGCTGCAGCGGTGTGCCGTCGGCGGCGACCACGGCACGGATGGCGCGCAGGGGTGAACGAAAGCCGTCGGCCGCGAGAGTCTGGTACATGCGCGTCACGTCCAGCAACGACAGATCCACTGTGCCCAGCAGCAGCGACGGGTAGGGATGGAGTTCGCCCTGCACACCGAGCCGGCGCAGCGTGGCGACGACCTTGTCCACGCCGATATCGAGGCCGATACGTACCGTCGGAATATTGTAGGAATGGGTCAGCGCATCGAACAGCAGGACGCGACCGCGGTACTGCTTGTCGTAGTTCTTCGGCTCCCAGGGTTCGCCGACGCGCGTCGGCACCGTGAGCGGGGTGTCGTCCACCCAGGTCGCCAGGGTGTAGCGGTCCGGCGCACCCAGGGCGGCGAGGTACACCGCCGGTTTGACCAACGAACCGATGGGCCGTGCCGCATCCAGGGCGCGGTTGAAACCGGCGGCGCGCGGATTGCGGTCGCCGACCACGGCCAGGACCTCGGCGCTGTCGGCGGCCGTCACGATCACTGCGCTCTGCAGACTGTTCTCCGGCAGGCCGCGGCTGCGCTCCAGCTGCGTCAGACGGTTCGTGACCGCCGCCTCGGCTGCCGTCTGCGCCTGTGGGTCCAGGGTGGTGAAGATGCGCAGGCCTTCCGAGGTCAGGTCCTCCTCGCGGTAATCGCGATACAACTGGCGGCGCACCAGTTCCAGGAAGTGCGGATAGGCATTGGCCGCCAACGGGCGACGCTTGAGCACGCCCAGTGGCCGCGCCTTGGCGCGGGCGCCTTCGGCGGCGCTCAACGCCTGCTGTTCGACCAGCAGGTCCAGCACCAGATTGCGCCGTTCCAGCGCCTGTTGCGGATGCCTGCGCGGATCGTAATAGGAGGGTCCTTTGATCATGCCAACCAACAGCGCGATCTGATCGGGCGCGAGATCCTCGAGCGGCCGCTCGAAATAGAAATGACTGGCCAGCCCCACGCCGTGCACGGCGCGCGGGCCGTCCTGGCCGAGATAGACCTCGTTGAGGTAGGCCTCGAGGATCTCGTCCTTCGCATAATGCGCCTCCAGCAGCAACGACATGAAGGCCTCGTTGACCTTGCGCGTCAGCGTACGCTCGTTGCTCAGAAAGAAGTTCTTGACCAGCTGCTGGGTGAGCGTACTGCCGCCCTGCACCACGCTGCCGGCGCGCAGGTTGGCGAACATCGCACGCAGTACAGAACGTGGCGAGATGCCGTGATGGGCGTAGAACTGTCGATCCTCGACGGTCAGCAGGGTCTGGATCAGCAGCGGTGGTACCTGCGCGAGCTGCACGAGCTGGCGGTCTTCCTTGTGCGCCGGATAGATGCTGGCGATTTGCAGCGGGTCGAGGCGGGCCAGATCCAGCTCACGGTTCTGGGCGCGGTCGATCAGCCGGCCGATCTGGCCGCCGGCGAATTCGACCCGCAACCGCTGCGAGCTCTCCGGACCATCCCAGAAGGTGAAGCCACGTGTCTGGAGATGGAAGGTCTCGCGGTTGCGGCTGTACTCGCCGGAACGCGTCGGCTCGCGCACCGTGTGATAGCCGAGCCGCTGCAGCTCGCCGGTCAGCTGATCGGGCGTGAGCGGTCGTCCGGCATACAGCTCCAGCGGCCGCGCATAGACGCGTGCCGGCAGCGCCCAGCGTTTGCCTTCGAACTGGTCACGTACAATAATGTCGAGGTAAACGATGTAACCTGCCAGGATGACGAACAAAACGATCAGCAGCCGCAGCCAGGGGAAGCGGCGGCGTGAGGCATGACGGCTGGATCTTCGCTTGCGCGAACTGCGGCGGCGGACGGCCATAGGGATCGGTCGAGGCTAAAGAATCTGGACTGTGGTCCGGCTAAACGGGGTATCTCATGTCCTTCAACGAGCGCGCCTAAGGGTACGCGACCCGCGTCCCGCTGTCAGCCATGAATCTGCATCCAGCCCCTCATCGGCCGAGACTCCACCTGCCACCGCTGCTGTGGCTGGCCGCAGTACTGCTGGCGCTGTCCGGCTGCGCGAGCCGACCGCCGGTGACGGTGATCACACCGGAGGACGTGCGCACCGCACACCCCGTGCCGTCGGGGTCCCGGGGCGCGGTGGTGCAGACTGCGAAGAACATGGTGGGCACGCCCTACCGCTACGGCGGCTCCAGCCCGCGCGGCTTCGACTGCAGCGGCCTGGTCAGCTTCAGCTTCGCGCAGGCGGGTATCCCGGTACCGCGCACCGCCGACCGCCAGTTCCGCGCCTCTCGCCCGGTCGGCGACCGCAATCTGCTCCCGGGTGACCTGATCTTCTTCGACATCGGAGGGCGGCGGATCTCGCACGTCGGTATCTACGTGGGCGATGGGCGCTTCGTGCATGCGCCGAGCACCGGCAAGCGCGTCAGCGTAGAGTCCCTCGCCAGTCCCTACTGGCGAGACCGCATCGTCGGCGCCGGACATTATTTCAGAATTCCCTAGGAATCTTCGGGCGCCGCACCGGGCCGCACCGGGGTCACCGACCCGCCGGATCAGGTATCCGGTTGGTCGAACAGCGTCTTCAGCAGGTCGTTGGTGTCGGCCGCGGTCTGCCGGGGAGGCGTTTCCGTCTGCCCATCCAGTCCCGCCAGCTGTACCTGCAGATCCTCGACCCGGGCGCGGAGCATGGTGTTCTCGTCTTCCAGTACCGCAATGCAACCGTTCAATTCATCGTTGGTGCGCTGGATCGTACCGATGGTGGCCTGCACCGCCTCGGCCGTGTCGCCTGCGGGGGCGAGCTGCGCCAGCAGCTGTCGGAGATGCTGGATGGTATTTTGCTGACTGCCGACCAGGTCGCGCAGTGGCTCGGCATCCGGATGGGCACGCAGCGCCCGTTCCTCCTCCCGCGCCCTGGCGCCGAGACGCAGCTGCAGTGCCTCGCCCTCACGCCCCACGACAGCGAGTCGCTGTACCATCGTCTGCAACGCCTCGTCCTCTCCACCATGCGCTTCGAGCGACTCGCGCAGTTCGCGCATGACCGCGTGCTGGTTGTCGATCACGGATCTCAGGTGGGCGATCTGCTCGCGTAACTGGGTCAGTTCATCACGTGCCGCGGAGGCGACGCCCTCCGGCGCGTCCGTCGGTGAACACCAGCTGGTGACCAGTGCATTCAGTCCCTCGACCAGGCGCGTCCGCCATGCGAGCGTATCTCCCGCGGCGGCTGGGCCCTGAGCGGTCAGCTCCACTTGCAGGAACTGCTGTCGCAGCGCCAGCATCTGCCGTACTTCCGGGTCGGTCTCGGGGTCGATATGGGGGTCGGTCTGTGGATCGGCCGCGGTCGCTACAGCGGTGCCTGCGACGGCCTCGGTCGTCTCGCCCAACAGGCGGTTCGACCGCTCAATCTGCTGGCGCAGAAAGCCGGCATAATCAGACAGCGTGGCCGTGGCCGCATCCGTCGGTGTGGCCGGCTCGAGACGGCATCGAAGCGCCGCAGTCTCGGCACGACTGCGCCGCAGCCGGTAGAACAGCACCCCCACGACCACGCCCAGGACCACCAACGCCTCGAGCAGGCCGAGCAGTGCGTAGAACGCGGGCGCGGTCACCACCGCGCCTCAGTCGACGTCCTGCGCGGCCGGTGCCGTCGTTGCCGCGCGGCGCCGGCGCCAGAAGATCACGCCGCCGACGAACGCGGCGATCAACGCGTTGACCAACACGAACAGCGAGACGACCAGACCGATATTGATCCCGGATTCGGGCGCTGTGCCGGCGGCCTGCGCCTCGGCCGCGGATGCAACCTCCGGCTCGGTTGCTGCAGGTACCGTAGCCGGCTCGTCTGCGACGGCCGGTGCCGCCGTCTGCGCGACCGCGACGTCTGCTGCCACGGCCTCCACGAACAGGGTCTTTTCCCGCTCGAAGGTCCCGCCGCTGGCGGTCACCCGCACGCGCTGTTGCCCGGGCTGTGTGAAGACGACGGGCTGGCTGAACACACCATCGCCACCGGCACGGTCACCGTTCAGGCCCGTGTCCGCCAGCGCCACCTCGCTCAGCGTGCCGTCGGGATGGAAGATCTGCAGCTGAAAGCGCGTCTGCGCGAGCAATTCATCTGCGGTGATGATTTCGCCATTCTGCACCAGCCAGGCCTCGGCGGCCTGTTCGCTGCCCACATAGACGGGTGTCTCGCCAAGGTACGCATCCATGCCGAGATCGGTCACGATATAGGCACGGCTGTCGCGATCGTCGCTGGCCAGCAGACGCCAGCGGCCGGCTTGCGGCCGCGGCACGGTGATCATGTCGAACTGCTCAGATTCGAACCAGCGCACCCCCTCGCCCGCAGCGGTCGCAGCGAGCGTCCGGCCCTCTGGTGTCTCCAGGCGGATCTTCACCGCAGGCGTGGCCTTCGAGGCCACGACCGTGACCTCGGCAACGGCCGCGTCGACCTGGAATTCGCCACCGCGGATGGGCAGCATGTCGGGCTGTTTGGCACGCTCGAAGATCTGGCTGAAGGCCGCTTGCAGTTCGTGATCGTTGGAGGCCAGGCGCGACATGCCCGCGGTGCGCGCCGCCATCTCGTGCAGTAACGCCATGTCCGAGGCCTCGGTGAAGGCGATGGTGTAGACCTCGATGCCGGCCGCAGCCAGGGCGGGAAGTGTCTCGCCACGGATCTTGTCGAGCAACGCCCGGTCACGCTCGAAGTCGCCGGTATCCATGCGGCCGTCGGACATCAGCAGCAGCAGGCGACGGCGTTCCAGATCAGGGCTGCGATCCGGTAGATCATCGCCTTGCAATAGCGCCACGCCCGCCGTCAATGCGGCATGCAGGTTGGTGTAGGCGCCCTTGGCCGAGACCTTGTCGACACCCTGCAGCAGCCGCTCGCGATTGGCGCCGGTGGTCGGCGTGAGCCGCGTCACCGGATAGCCGGCATCACTGAAACTGACCAGTCCGACGCGGTCCTCGACGCCCAGTAGTGAGATGAACAGTTTCGCCGCCGGTACGCGCAAGCGCCGCGGGTCGGTCTCCCGCATGCTGCCGGAGCTATCGATGACGAGCACCGCGTCGACGCCGGATCGGCCCGCCGTCGCCGGGGCACTCGCGAACGACGCCGGTACCGCCAGAATTCCGCTGAGGACGATCCAGATGCAGCCGATGCGGGCGCCAGAGGACCTGCGCGGTCGGCGACGGCCGCAGTGCTTGCGTCGCGCTGCGCTGTCATTCGTCATAGCCAGCACCTCTTCAGTAAATCTTTTAAAATCATGTCTTTAAATAACGGCAGCGCTACCCTGGCCACAGCGTGGTGACGGTAACGACCGTGAGATCCGACAGTAATTCAAAGATTTACCTGCAAGAGCCAAGCCAGGACAGGCGGACAAGGCGATCGATTCGCCTTGACGGCACACCGCCCTCAGCGACGCACCAGCTGATAGGCCTGTTCAGTCAGGCGCGTCAGGCCACGCGCCTTGAAGCCGGGACTCTCGGCGAGGATATCCTGACCGGGGAGCGCGGCGATGGAAAAATGCGCGGCGTAGAGTTCTGCCACCTCCGCCGACGTGACGGCGAACGGTGGGCCATCCATCTCCGCCTGCGGGTAGTCGAGCGTGATCAGCAGCACGGGGGTGCCGGGCAACAGCAACGCTGCCAGCTGCCGCGCATAGCGCTGGCGCATCTCCGGTGGCAGCGCGATCAGCGATGCCCGGTCGTACACCGCCACCGGATGGCCGAGATCCGCCTGCCGGAGATCGAAGAAATCACCCTCCAGCAGCGTGATCTCGGCGGTCCGATGCACTCGGAAACGGTCGTCTGCATCCACCTGCGGCTGCAGATCGCTCTCGGCGAAGAAGGCCTGTACGGCGATGGGACTGATCTCCACGCCAATGACACGGTAGCCCTCGCCCGTCAGCCACAGCATATCGCGGCTCTTGCCGCACAGTGGCACGAACACACGCCCGGCGTGCGGTGCCTGCAGCCGCGGCCAGTAGCGCGGCAGATATGGATTGATATCCGGTTGATGAAAACCGATTTCGTTGGCCTCCCAACGCGCAAGCCAGAAACTTGGATCCATGCACAGTCCTCAGTCAAAAATCAAAAATACTGTTGGCCACGGAAACACACGGAACAACACGGCAAAGGTTCATTGTGTAAAACCCGAAAACCAAACCGCGGGGAATGATCCGGGGTTTACCTATGAAGCCTCTGATTAATCCGTCATTGCAAGCGAAGCGAAGCAATGACGGTACGACGAATTAATCAGAGGCTCCCCATTAGGATTCTTTCCGTGTTGTTCCGTGTGTTTCCGTGGCCAATAATCGAGTGACGGCGTAGCGCAACACCTGTCCAGACTCCAAGCACCAATCATTTCGAAATCCTTTGTGTCCTTCGCGGTAAAAGTTGGCTTTTAAAATGACGCCAGCTCCGATCGCGCACATGACGTACATTCTCGGTGAGACTGCCGGTATTTTGCCCTTGTCCGTGTTGTTCCGTGGATTCCGTGGCCAGAAACGCTTGGCTGCGGAAGGTGACCGGATCACCGCTCAGCCCAGCCGCGCAGACAATTCGCGCGCGGTGTCCTGGAGCAGTTCCACCCACTCATCACGGCGCCGTTCGATGGGCGCCGAGATCGACAGGCCGGCGACGATCTCGTCGCTGTCGTCATGCACCAGCACACCGATGCAGCCGACCCCGGTCTCGGCCTCTTCGTCATCATAGGCGAAGCCGGCACGCAGGCAACCGGAGACATGCTGCACCAGCTGTTCCTCGTCAATGAGGCTGTAGCGCGTGTAGCCCGGCAGACCGGTACGCTGCGCATATGCCCGGCACGCGTCGGCGCCACCCTCGCCCAGCATCAGCTTGCCGACCGCGGTCACGTGCAGGGGCGCGCGGCTGCCGACGCGCTGTTCCACGCGCATCATGCGCTCGGGCAGCGCCCGATCGAGATAGACCACTTCGTCGCCTTGGCGCACGGTGAGGTTCACCGTCTCGCCGATGCGGTCGCGCAAGGCCTCCATCAACGGCCGTGCCGCGCGGCGCAGATCCTGGTGCGAGGCCACGCGGTTGCCCCATTGCAGCAGGCGGATACCCAGCCGGTAGTGGCTGCCCTCGCGCGCGACCAGGCCGTTCTCGATGGCCGCGGCCAGGATGCGGAAGGCCGTGGACGGATGCAGCCCGGTGTCGGCAGCCAGCACTTTCAGGCTGACTGCATCCCGCTGGCGGGCGAGGGCCTCCAACAGCGCGGTCAAACGATCGATGACCTGGACCGAACCGGTGTGGGACTCAGGAGATTTTGTTGTCATAAATTTCACGATACGGAATCGATTGCGGATTGCGGAATCATAGCCGACCCCGTATCGTACGTGCAACTGAGATTTTCAGCAGGAGTCCACCCATGAGCAGTACCCCCGAACTCACGTTGACCACAGGCGACTTCCGCGACGGCATCCACTATTACGGCCAACCCTGGCCGGGCGCCGACCGGTTCGCCGCCACGCCGGCCATCGCCGCAGGCGCGACCGCCATCACCGACCCGGCCGACCCGGCCGCAGTATTCCAGACCCTGCTGGCAGCCGACGCCTTGCGCTACCTCACCCTGCAGGTCTGCGGCAGCAAGGCCTCCGGCCATCCGGGCGGCTATGCCTCCTCGGCCGAGGCCCATGCCGCGCTGCTGATGCTCGGTCACAAACACATCGTCACCGAGGTGGGTCACCACGCCCCCGGCTTCTACAGCGCCATGTTTCTCGACGGCTCACTCGCGGCGATGGATATCCGCACCGTGGCCGATCTGTGCGCACGCTTCCGCGAACGTCATGGTCTGCTCGGCCACCTGTCCGGCGCCATCCCCGGTCTGCTCGCCCCGGCCGGTCCTTTGGGTCAGGGCCAGCACTTCGCCATGGGCGGCGCCCTGCTCAACCCCGGCACCTTGTTCCCCGTGACCCTCGGTGACGGCGGCCTGGGCGAGCCCTACATCATGTCCGCGTTCATGCACTTCAAGACCGCGTTCCCGCAGGTGACCAACTTCCTGCCGGTGCTGGTGTGGAACGGCTACAGCCAGGAGCACCATTCCATGGTGTCGCTGCTGTCCAATGAGGCGATGATCGGTTATTGGAAGGCACATGGTTTCGAGGATGTGATTCTGGTCGATGCCAAGGATTTCGACGACCGCGATCAGGACGGTGCCTATGTCGACAGCACACGCTTCTCGCCCACGCAGCGGCTGGCCTTCCAGGGCGCTGTGCTCGAAGGTATCGAGCGCGCGGCCAGGCAGGCACTGGGCGGCCGGCTCACAGCCTTCATCATCAAACAGCTCAAGGGGGCGGGCGTGCACGCCCTCGGCGCCAAGGCGCATAACCTGTATCCGGCCGACACCCTGGATGCCGAGCGCATCATGGACGGCCTCAAGCGCCGTGCACTGCCCATGGATACCTGGGAACTGGTACGCACGAATCTCACCCGTGCCGGCGGCGGTCCCGCGGGCCAGACCGTGGCCACTGAGCGTGAGCGCACCCTGCCCGATCTCGGCGTGCTGCCGCTGCAGGAATTCCCGGTCGGTGAGCAGCAGGTGCCGGCCACCGCCTTCGGTGCCGTGGTCGCCGCCGTGGGCCAGCGCGATCCGTCTTTCATCGTAAGCAATGCCGACGGCAACGAGGCCTCGGCGATGAAGAATATCAACGACGCATTGAAGATCCGCCATCCGACGACCGACCCGCTGTACAACCAGTCGCCGCACGGGCAGGTCTACGAACCGTTGAGCGAAGACGCGTGCGCCGGCCTGGCCGCGGCCATCGCCCTGTTCGGTGGCCGTTCACTGTGGCTGTCCTACGAGAGCTTCGCCATCAACGGCTGGCCGATCGTGCAAACAGTTTCACAGGCGCTGGCCGAACTACGCCGCAGGACACCCTCGCAGGTGAACATGTTCACTGCCGGTGCGTTGGAACAGGGTCGTAACGGCTGGACACATCAACGCCCCGAGCTCGAAGCGTATTGTGCCGCAATGATGCGCAACGGCAATCATTACCCCTTGTTCCCGTGCGACGCCAATATGATCCAGGCGGCCTACGACTGGGCGCTGGGCACCCACAACAAATCCATCGCCATCTTCGCTTCGAAGACGGCGCTGCCGGTGCGCATCACCCTCGCACAGGCACGTGCGGCCATCGAAGACGGTGCCGTAACACTGTACGAGACCGCGCATGGCACCGGCCCGCTGATCGTCATGGCGGTGGCCGGCGACATGATCCTGCTGCCGGTGTTCACGGCGAAAGACCGCCTGGAGCAGACCGGCGTGCGCGTACGCATCGTCAGCGTGGCCAACCCACGCCGACTGTATCGCCCCGGCGACGTGAGCTGGGACACTGTCAGCGAACCGGACGGAAAGTTCATGGACGACACGTGTTTCGCGCAGCTGTTCGACGCCGACGCCCTGCTCGCCGTCAGCGGCGGCCCGAGCGCGACGCTGGAACCGGTGCTGCTGCGCAGTTCGACCAAGCGCGACGCCCTGTGCTGGCAACGCGGCGAGACCGTCGCCACGCCCGGTGAGCTGATGAATTTCAACGGCGTGGACGCCCCGGTGATCGAGGCACGGGCGCGGGTGTTGTTGGGACGGTGATTAAACTCTTTCATGAACCGCTATGAACCGCTATGAACCGCCAAGACGCGGAGGACGCCAAGAAAGAGTATTGAACCGCCAAGGCGCCAAGACGCCAAGATAAAGCTGGTTGAATGTAAAAACCGACAGGCAGCCACAGGAGAACACGCGACACTGGACAACCGGCTGATCCTTACATCATCAACTCTCTCTTGGCGTTCTTGGCGCCTTGGCGGTTCAAACATTCTTGATGTCTTGGCGTCTGGGCGCCTTGGCGGTTTAAAAAAGGCTTTTCTTGGCGTCCTCCGCGCCTTGGCGGTTCAAATATCCTTGATGTCTTGGCGTCTTGGCGCCTTGGCGGTTCAAAAAAGGTTTTTCTTGGCGTCCTCCGCGTCTTGGCGGTTCAAATGATCTGGTGGTTTACAACATCAAACGAGGCAGGCCGATGACCGCAACCAGACTCGTGGTGCTCGATGACGATCCGACCGGCTCGCAGACGGTGCATGGCTGTCTGCTGCTGCTGCGCTGGGATGTGGATACGTTGTACATGGCGCTGACAGATGCGGCACCGTTGTTCTTCGTGCTCACCAACACGCGTGGCATGGCTGCCCGCCGCGCAGCAGACATCACGCGCGAGGTCTGCCGCAATCTCAGGATCGCACTGGACGAACTCGCACGGACCGGACGCGCTGTCGAACCGATCATCATCAGCCGCTCGGACTCCACCCTGCGTGGCCACTATCCGGTCGAGACGGACGTCATCGCCGAGGAGCTGGGTCCTTTCGATGCACATTTCCTGATCCCCGCCTTCATCGAGGGCGGGCGCATCACCCGCGACGGTGTGCACTACCTGCTCGTCGACGGCCGGCCGGTGCCGGTTAACGAGACCGAGTTCGCGCGCGACTCGGTGTTCGGCTACCAACACGCCTTTCTGCCGGACTATGTCGAAGAGAAGACCCATGGGCGTATCCGTGCCGACCAGGTCGAGCATTTTGGCCTTGACGAGATCCGTGCTGGCTGTCTCGACCGTCTGTTGGCGCTCTCCGGCAATGTCGCCTGCGCAGTCGACGCGGAAACCCATGCCGATCTCACCGCCTTCGCCACGGACCTGAACGCGGCTGCCAGGTGCGGCAAGCGCTTCCTCTGCCGCGCCGCCGCCGGTATCGTCAGCGCCCTGGCCGCGCTGCCGCCGCAGCCGGTCGCCGCCGTAGACATGCACCGCTATGTGCGTAGCGACCGGCCCGGCGCGGTCGTGGTCGGCTCGCATGTCGGCAAGACCACGCGCCAGTTGCAGCGCCTGCTGGAGGAACCCGACGTTGCGCCCATCGAGGTCGATGTCACGCGCCTGCCCGACCAGGACCAGCAACTGCTCGGCAGTGTGCTCGAGCGCATCGAGGCCGCACATGCACGGCGTCTGACGATGGTGATCTTCACCAGCCGCAAGGAGATGATCTTCACCGATGAACAGACCCGCCTGGACTTTGGCGAGGTGGTGTCCGCGTTCCTGATGACGATCATTCATCGCCTCCCGGCCGATATCGGCTTCCTCATCAGCAAGGGCGGCATTACTTCGAACGATGTATTATCCCAGGGACTGGCGCTGCGCACGGCCCGGGTACTGGGCCAGATCCTGGCCGGCTGCTCGGTGGTACGCTGTCCGGACGATCACCCCCAATACCCGAATCTGCCGGTGGTAATCTTTCCTGGCAATGTCGGCGACGACGATGCACTCGCGACCGTGTTTCGGCGTCTGGCCGGGCCGGTGATCGCCGACCACCGTAAATCGGGGTGAGCACAACGAACCGCAACAGGATCACCACCTCCTGTTGATCAACCACGAAGGACACAAAGCAATTTCGTTCAGTTCCGTCGTGTCCTTGGTGTCCTTCGTGGTTAAATCTTCAGTCTGCTGAAAGTTGATGTGACGATGCCGCATAACATGGACAACCTGGACCGCAGACAGCAGCAGCGCACGCTGGCCGATGCGCTGTGCGCGATCCTCCCTGCGACCGCGGTGCTGGCCAGCGACGAGGCGTTGCGGCCCTACGAATGCGACGGGCTGTCAGCCTACCGCGAGCTGCCGCTGGCCGTGGTATTGCCCGAAACGATCGGGCAGGTGCAGGCGGTGCTGAGGCTCTGCCATGCGCGCAGAATCCCGGTCGTTGCGCGCGGCGCCGGTACCGGGCTGTCCGGTGGCGCATTGCCGCACGCCGATGGACTGGTCCTGAGCCTCGCACGCTTCAACCGGATCCTCTCCATCGACCCCGAGCAGCGCATCGCCCGGGTGCAACCCGGCGTGCGTAATCTTGCCATCTCCGACGCCGTCAAAGAGTACGGGCTCTACTACGCGCCGGACCCATCCTCGCAGATCGCCTGCACCATCGGTGGCAATGTCGCAGAGAATTCCGGTGGCGTGCATTGCCTGAAGTACGGGCTCACGGTACACAATATCCTGCGTCTGGAGATGCTCACTGCGGAGGGCGAACTGGTGTGCATCGGCAGCGAGGCCCTGGATTCTGCCGGCTATGACCTGCTCGCGCTGCTGACCGGTTCGGAAGGTATGCTGGGCGTGCTGACGGAGATCACGGTGCGTCTGCTGCCGCTGCCGGAACGCGCCCAGGTTGTGCTCGCCGCCTTCGACGATATCGAGAAGGCCGGCCAGGCCGTCGGCGACATCATCGGCGCAGGCGTCATTCCCGCCGGCCTGGAGATGATGGACCGCCTCGCCATCCGCGCTGCGGAGGATTTCGTGCACGCCGGCTATCCCGACTGTGAGGCGATCCTGCTATGTGAGATCGACGGCACCAACGAGGAGGTGTCGCAGCATATCCTGCAGGTACGCGAACTACTGCTCGCCGCCGGCGCGACCGAGGTGCGCACGGCGCGCGACGAGGCCGAGCGTCTGCGCTTCTGGGCAGGACGCAAGGCCGCCTTTCCCGCAGTGGGCCGCATCGCACCCGATTATTACTGCATGGACGGCACCATCCCGCGCCGTCATCTGCCGCAGGTGCTCAGGCGTATCGGCGAACTGTCGCGTGAATACGATCTGGCGGTCGCCAATGTCTTCCATGCCGGTGACGGCAATCTGCATCCGCTGATCCTCTATGACGCCAACCAACCCGGTGAGCTGCAGCGTACCGAGGAATTCGGCGGCCGGATCCTGGAGCTGTGTGTCGAGGTCGGTGGCACCATCACCGGGGAGCACGGTGTCGGCATGGAGAAGATCGGCCAGATGTGCGTGCAATTCCAGCCCGCCGAGCTGCAGCAGTTCCACGCGGTAAAGGCGGCCTTTGATCCGGACGGTCTGCTCAACCCCGGCAAGGCCGTGCCCACCCTGCACCGCTGCGCCGAATTCGGCGCCATGCACGTGCATCGCGGGCAGCTGAAGCACCCCGAATTGGAGCGGTTTTGAACATTTTCATCACGAAGTACACCAAGGACACCAAGGAAACCTCCACGTTATTTTCCCATGATTCTACTTTGTGTCCTTAGTGTCCTTTGTGGTTAATGGCTCTCATGTCGATGAATGTAACAGAAGCGCAGATAGCCGAGAGCATCCGTACCGCTGTCGCACGGAAAGCGCCGCTGATCGTCCGCGGGGGCGGCAGCAAGGACTTTCTCGGTCGGCGCATCGAGGGCGATCTGCTGGATATCTCGGGACTGCGCGGCATCGTCCAGTACGAGCCCACCGAACTGGTGATCACCGCGCGCGCCGGCACACCACTCGCCGAGGTCGAAGCGGCACTGGCGGAGCGTGGACAGATGCTCGGCTTCGAACCACCGCACTTCGGATCGGCAGCGACGCTCGGCGGTACGATCGCCTGCGGGCTGTCGGGACCGGCGCGGCCGTTCCGCGGCGCGGCGCGCGATTTCGTACTGGGCACGAAGATCATCAACGGCCGTGGTGAGATACTGCGTTTCGGCGGCGAGGTCATGAAGAATGTCGCGGGCTACGACGTATCGCGGCTGATGTGCGGCGCCTACGGCACGCTCGGCGTGCTGCTGGAGGTCTCACTGAAGGTGCTGCCCCGCCCGGCGGCTGAGGCCTTTCTGGCCCTGGAACTGGATGCTGTGGTTGCCAGGGGGCGTATGCTCGAATGGCAGCGCGAACCACTGCCGTTGGCGGGTCTGTGCTACGACGGCGAGTGTCTGCATGTGCGTCTGGCCGGCGCCGAGCGCGCCGTCGAGGCAGCCCGACGGCGTGTCGGTGGCGCGACCGATGCCACCGGCACGGGCTTCTGGGAAACCCTGCGCGAACAGCGCAGCCCCTTCTTCACCGGCAGCGGCGAGCTGTGGCGGGTCTCGATGCCGGTGGCGGCGCGTACCCCGGCCCTCGGCGGCAGACAGCTCATCGACTGGGGCGGTGCCCTGCACTGGCTGAAGACCACGGCGCCTGCCGACACCCTGTTCGCCACGGCGGCGGCCGGCGGCGGTCATGCCATGCGTTTTCGCGGCGCACAGGACGGCGCGGTATTCCAGCCGCTACCGGCGACGCTGCTCGTCCTGCAGCGCCGCCTCCGGCTGGCCTTCGATCCGCACCGCATCCTCAACCGCGGCAAACTCTATCCGGATCTCTGAGCTATGCAGACTTCACTCACCCCGGAGGTACTGGATACGCCCGCAGGCCGTGAGGCCGACGCCATCCTGCGCAGCTGCGTACATTGCGGTTTCTGTACGGCGACCTGTCCGACCTACCAACTGCTCGGCGACGAACTCGACGGGCCGCGTGGACGAATCTATCTCATCAAGCAGATGCTGGAGGGCCAGGTCGCCACCCGTGCGACCCAGTTGCACCTCGATCGCTGCCTGACCTGCCGTGCCTGCGAGACCACCTGCCCCTCGGGTGTGCGGTACGGTCGCCTGGTGGATATCGGCCGGGCCGTCGCCGAGCAGCGGATCGCGCGTCCCTGGCGGGAACGACTCTATCGGCGGCTGCTGCGTACGCTGATCCCGCATGCGGGACGTTTCGGTACGCTGCTGCGTATCAGCCAGGCCGTACGCCCCGCCCTGCCACGGGCACTACAGGACCAGATCCCGGTGCGGCAGGACGCGGGGGCGTGGCCGCCACCGCGCCATGCGCGGCGGATGCTGGTGCTGGCCGGCTGCGCGCAGGCGAGTACGACCCCCAACACCAATGCCGCCGCCGCCCGGGTGCTGGACCGGCTGGGCATTTCGCTGGTCGTCGCGCCGGCGGCCGGTTGCTGCGGCGCACTCAGCCATCACCTCAGCGCCACGGCCGAGGCGCACGCATTCATACGCCGCAACATCGATGCCTGGTGGCCGTATGTCGAAGACGGTATCGAGGCGATCGTAACGACGGCGAGTGGTTGCGGTGTGATGGTGAAAGACTACGGCGTGCTGCTGGCCCATGACGCACCCTATGCCGGGAAGGCCGCGCGCATCAGCGCGCTGACGCGCGATCTGGGTGAGGTGCTCGGTGCAGAAGAGCTGCTGCCTTTGCTGCAGCAACGGCAACCCCGCCGCATCGCGTTTCATGCGCCCTGCACGCTGCAGCACGGCCAGCGACTTGCCGGCACCGTCGAAGGTATCCTGACGAGACTGGGCTTCGAGCTCACCGAAGTGCGCGACAGTCACCTGTGCTGCGGATCGGCAGGCACTTATTCCTTGTTGCAACCCGCCCTGTCCACACGCCTGCGCGACGACAAACTCGCCCATCTCGAACGGCCCGGCCCGGAACTGATCGCCACCGCGAACGTCGGCTGTCAGCTGCACCTGCAAGGTGCGGCCCGCGTACCGGTGAGACACTGGATCGAGCTGCTCGATACGTGACCGTGACGCGGCATCCGCGGGACACCCGCCGCGCGTGCCACGCGTCATGGCCCCAGCGGGGCAACGCTCAGAGATCGGACCGGGGACCGGGTATGGATGCCCTGCCGGACGGTTTCAGTGGATCGTGGCAGCGCGGCGGGGCGCCTGCACCCCCGCACCGGACCCACCTGCAGCATCAGTGCTGATGTCCGCCTGGACCGTGCGCATGACCGTGGTCGAGTTCCTCGGCGGTGGCGTCGCGGACCGCGACGACGGTGACGTCGAAATTCAAGGTCTCGCCCGCCAGCGGATGATTGCCGTCGACGGTGACATGGGTATCGGTGACGCCGATCACGGTCACGACATGCTGGTGTTCACCATCGCTGGCGTGAAACTGCATGCCGACCTGGATGGTGTCGGTGGCGTCGAACATCTCCCGCGGGACTTCCTGCTGCATGGCGTCGTTGCGCTCGCCGTAGCCCTCGGCCGGTGGCACGGTAACCTTCAGGCTGTCGCCCGTCTGCTTTCCGGCAAGTGCATTCTCCAGGCCCGGAATGATGTTGTTCATGCCCTGGATGTAGACGAGCGGCTCCCCGCCCGTGGAACTGTCAATGACCTCCCCCTGTGCATCCGTCAGGGTGTAGTCGATGGACACGACCTTGTGCTTGGCAACTTGCATGGCGACTCCAACTGGCCCGAAATGAGGCGCTAGTTTAGTGATTTCGCCACCCCCTGCCAATCGCGCCGTGAAGCCGCGCAGTTCAGATGGATTCTACGAAGTACTCCAGTGCCTCCTGTTCCTGCTGAGAAATATCAATCAGCTGGAACCCTATCCAGTGGCGTTCCGGGCGGTCCGCCGGCGCGCACCAGAGGCACTCTGCACCGAAATACAAGGTATCGATGCCGTGGACGGGTCTGGGGACCTGCAGGCTCAGCTGAAAGATCGAGTGCGGCGCCAGAGGTGTGGCGGCGAACAACATGAAACCCGTGCTGGAGATGTTTACCAACTCGCCCACCACTCGTCCGGTATTCACATCGGTGACCGGCAGATCGGCCGCGACATCTTTGCGTATGGCACCGCGCTTCTCGGACATGTCACTCCCCCCTTGCGGCCGTCAAGGAGGCCGACTGCGTCTTGTCTCGTCCAAGCCATGCCAGGATGCTCTCCAGGGCCCGATCCAGAAACGGCTTGTGTTCCATGATGAGGATACGTGCCTGGCCGTCGCACAGCCGTTGCGCCAATTCCATCTTTGGATATTCGGCCGCCTTCACCCCCATGGCGTCCACGAACATATAATTCGATGAAATCTGACTGTGCCAGGCAAGCTTCCACCGATGGGTACGCACCCCGCCGGCTTCCTTGAATTCGAACCAGGTGTCGAACGCCAGCGAGCCGAGCCGTTCGAGCATCGCTGCCAGCTCGGGTGAACGGGGCGGTGCTACCTTCTTCACTGGAGGCGGCACCACCTCCACCGTTGGTGACGCCTTTACCGCTGGTGACGCCTTTACCGCTGGCGACGCCTTTACCGCTGGCGACGCCGTTACCGGTGGCGGCACCGGCTCCAGCGACGGCTGTGCCGACACCTCTGCCCGGGTGAGCAGCTCGTCCTGCCACTGGCTGAGCTGCGCCAGCAGCCGGTCATTGTCCCGGCGGCCGTAGGCGCGCAAGGCCTCCAACCCTTCGCGCAGCCGCGCGCGCAAGGCCGGCAGTGCCGCACGCAGCTCCGCCCGCGCGGCCTCGCCGCCACGCTGGTCGAGGCTGAACACAATGTCGTCCGCCAGCGTCAGTGCCAGTCGCCAGGGCGCGCTGTCTTCGCCGGATTTTTCCCGCAGCAGGATGAAGGTCAGTTTTTCCATCCACACCTGCCGCAGGAAATCCTGTGCCTCCGGTTGCAGCAAGCTGTGCCGCAGCCGTGCATCGATCTCCTCCTGGGCGCGTACGCGCGCATGCTGCAGCCTGGCCTGACCGTCCGCCATCTCGACCGAACGCTTTTCGATCATCTCCGCCTTCTGTTCGACCTCCCGCAGATGGGTGGTGAACTCATCTTGCAGTGCGTCGAACAGGCTGAGGTCATCCTTGAATTCAGCCAGAATGCGCTCGACCAGATGACGCATGCACGGGAAGATGCCACGCTCCAGGTCGTCCTCGCTCACCCAGCGTGCGCCGGCCTCGGCCATGACATCCAGCAGTCGTCGTGCCGGATGCTGTCGGTCGGTGAACAGATGCTGATCCAGGATCGCCACTTTGAGGTATGGGGTATGCAGGCGGCTGAGCAACGCCTTCACGACATTGGGCAACTGCTCATCCTGCAACATGTAATCGAACAGCATGCCGACCAGATCGATCACATCCGCATCGGCACTGGCGACACGGCGCCGGTCGACGCCGCCGTAGAGCCGCTGCCGCTCGTCGACGAGTGCGATTTTGAGTTTTTCGAGCAAGGCCTGATCGACACTGACCGTCTCGAAGATCTCGGCGTTGAAGCGACGGGTGACCTCTGCCTCGCTGTGCGCCTGCTGGATCGAATCGATGGTGCCGAGGATGGCCGTCCGCGAATTGGCTGCGACCGCCTCGGTCGGTGGCGGAATGCTGGCCTCCCGGCCGCGTGCGGTGCGGCGTACCGCCAGCAGCTCGCGGATCGTCTCGAAGGTCTCTTCGCCGAGGGTCTGTCCAAGCACTCCAGCCGCGGCCCGCCCGGACGAGCCGCGGGCCGTCGGGCCGGCGCCGGTGGCGTCCGAACCAGCGTCTGCGGCATCCGAACCGGCGCCTGCGGCGCCCGAATCAGTGCCTGCGGCACCCGGGCCCGACTTCACCTGGCGCGGATCAGGCTGCTTGCGGATCTCGTATTTGAGGTTGCGGAGAATACCCGCGTTGACCAACCGGCGGTTGTATTCCTCATACAGGCCCAGCAACTCACCCATCACGGCGCGGTCGAACACGGCATAGGCGACCATGCGTGTCTTGCCATCCATATCCAGCAGCCGGAAGGCATCACGGGCCGCCCGGGCGATCTGCGCCGGTCCGCCGGGCAGCTGCTCATCCTGCAGGCGGGTACCGCCGTTCACGACCGCCAGCCGCTGACTCAAGCCATAGAGCGGTTCGCTGTAGGTCGCCTGGGCCTTGGCCGTCATGTTCTGCAGCGGCAGCGATTCCTCGACCTCGCCTTTATCCACCAGGCGGAGTCCGCCCAGTGCCGGGGGTACCGCCGTACCAGCCCCATCTTCACCCGCCTCACCCTTGATGAAATCGCGAAAGCCCGTATCCACGGCTTTGAAAAAAACCTGTTCCAGATCACCGCGCTTGCGTTTGAACTCCTGCATGGCGGCGAAAAACCTGGCCTGGGCCGCATTGCTCTCCGCCTTGGAGGCGAACTCGAGCAGCGCCACATCGGCATTGTCGAATACCGACGCGAACAGCGGCACGAGGTGGGTGCGGGCCATCTGGCGACAGCCCTGTACCAGGTCTTTGAAACGCGGGGGCAACGGTGTGCTGCGGGTGGGTCCTTGGGTACTCATGGCATTCCTGTGCTCGATGGGGGCCACATCGGACACTCAGACGGTGTCTTCGAGACACAGGAATCGGCCGCCGGATCACCAGCTTTAACCCGAAAATCGTATTTGCCACGGAAGTACGCGGAAAAACACGGACGAGATCATGCGCATCACGCAGCAGCCCTCTTCACCCGTCAGGTGCTGAGCCCGGGCTTCACATGTTTGTTTTATTTCGGTGCCTTCCGTGTGCTTCCGTGGCTGCATTGGGTTTTGGGTTTGCGAAGGACGCCATCGACAGCCCGCCAGGGCGTCATCCGCCCAGCAGCGCGCGCAGACCGGCCTCGTCCAGCACCGTGACGCCAAGTTCCTGCGCCTTGGCGAGCTTGGAGCCGGGGTCGGCACCGGCCACGACGTAATCGGTCTTTTTTGAAACGCTGCCACTGACCTTGGCGCCTAGTGCCTGCAGACGCGCCTTGGCCTCGTCGCGGGTCATACCGTCGAGGGAACCGGTAAGGACGAAGGTCTTGCCGACGAGCGGCAGTACCGCGGCTGGCACGACCTTCACGTCCTGCCAGCCTACGCCGGCCGCGCGTAATCGTTCGATGACGCGCAGATTGTGGGGCTCGGTGAAAAACCGGGTGATGCGTTCGGCGACCTCGGGGCCGACGTCGGGAACCTGCTGCAGGGCCTCGGCCTGGAGCCGCCGGGCGCGCGCGGCGGCGGTCTCGTCGTCATCCTCGGCGAGCGCCCGGGCGTAGCTGTCGGCAGCGTCGACCAGCGCCTCAAGGCTACCGAAGTGGGCCGCGAGCGCGGCGGCGGTTGCCTCCCCGACATCCGGGATACCCAGCGCGAACAGGAAGCGCGCCAGCGTCGTAGCACGGCTCTGCTCGAGTGCGGCCAGCAGGTTCTCCGCCGATTTCGGCCCCATGCGTTCCAGCCCGGCCAGCTGCGCGGCGGTCAGCGCGTAGAGGTCGGCAGCGTCCGTGATCAGGCCGCGCTCCACCAGTTGATCGGCCAGCTTGTCGCCGAGGCCTTCGATGTCCATGGCGCGGCGTGAGGCGAAATGCCGGATCGCCTCCTTGCGCTGCGCCGGGCAATACAGCCCGGCCGTGCAGTGCCAGTCGGCCGCACCCTCCTCACGGGCGATGGCGCTGCCACACACGGGACAGCGGCCCTGCAGCCGCTGGTAGAGATCGAAGGGGCCGCCCGCGTCCTGCGGCCGCCGCTCCAGCAGTACGCTGACCACCTCCGGGATGACGTCGCCGGCGCGACGCACGATCACGGTGTCGCCGCGGCGCACATCCTTGCGGCGCACCTCGTCCTCGTTGTGCAGAGTGGCGTTGGTGACGGTGACCCCGCCGACGAACACCGGCTCCAGCTTGGCCACGGGCGTGAGCCTGCCGGTGCGGCCGACCTGGATGTCGATGTCGCGCACCACGGTGAGCTGCTCCTGGGCGGGATACTTGTGCGCCACCGCCCAGCGCGGCTCGCGGGTGACGAAGCCGAGCCGCGCCTGCAGGGCCAGGCTGTTGACCTTGTAGACCACACCGTCGATGTCGAAGGGGAGCGCGTCGCGCCGGGCGGCGATCTGCCGATGGAAACCCATCAAGCCCTCGGCACCGAGCACGACGGCGCGGTCCGTGCACACCGGTACGCCCATGCCCATGAGCGCGTCGAGCACGGCGCTGTGGGTCTCCGGCACGGCCCAGCCCTGTACCTCACCCAGGCCGTAGGCGAAGAAGCTCAGCGGCCGGCCGGCGGCGATCGCCGGATCGAGCTGGCGGATCGAACCGGCGGCGGCATTCCGCGGATTCACGAAGGCCTTCCCGCCGGTATCCCGCTGCCGTTGATTGAGGCGCTCGAAGTCGTCACGGCGCATATAGATCTCGCCACGCACTTCCAGCACCGGTGCGTCGATGGCCTGCAGCCGCAGGGGAATGCTGGCAACGGTACGCACGTTCTGGGTGACGTCCTCGCCGACCTGACCGTCACCGCGGGTAGCGGCCTGTACCAGCACGCCCCGCTCGTAGCGCAGACCGATGGCGAGGCCGTCGAACTTGAGCTCGGCGGCGTATTCGACCGGTGGATCATCGGCATCCAGCTGCAACTCGCGCCGGATGCGTGCATCGAAGCTGCTGGCGCCGCTCGCCGTGGTATCCGTCTCGGTGCGGATGGAGAGCATCGGCACGGCGTGACGCACCGACGCGAAACGTTCCAGCGGCGCGCCACCGACGCGCTGGGTGGGTGAGTCGGGCGTGATCAGCTCGGGGTGTTCCGCCTCGAGCTGCTGCAGCTCGCGGAACAGGCGGTCATATTCGGCATCCGGGATCTCGGGGGCGTCGAGTGCATAATAAAGGTGATCGTGATGCTGCAGCAGCCGGCGCAGTTCAGCGCTGCGCTGTACGGCTGACGTGGTGGTGCCCATGGCGTGCTCAGGGGGACCGGGGCAGGCGCAGGCGGCGTTCGTACTGCTGCACCTCGTCGCGCAGATGCTCGAGGGACTGGCGGCTCACCGCGCTGCGGCTGCGGTCGCGCAACTCACCGCCGAGCTGCCCGGCCAGTTGCTGCGCGGTCGCGGCGAACACGTCGAAGGCGCGTAGCGGGCTCATCGGGCCGGGAAGCTGCAGAAACAGGCTCAGGCCGGGCGTACCCTTCCCGGCCAGCAGTTCGGGTTCCAGGGTCCCGGGCTCGACCAGATTGGCGACGCCGAAGACCGGCGTGCCGCTCGAGCTGCCGTCCGCATAACGCTGATAGATGTGTGTCTCGTCGTACCGCAGCCCCGCCTGCCCCAGGGCCTCCGCCACCGCGCCGCCGGCTTCGGCGGAAGAAAAGATCGTCGCCCTCTATGTCGTCGCACCGCCGGGGCAGCCGTTCGCCGGCGTCGCGGTGGCGGAGGCCCTGGGGCAGGCGGGGCTGCGGTACGACGAGACACACATCTATCAGCGTTATGCGGACGGCAGCTCGAGCGGCACGCCG
>JAIOJV010000047.1 GCA_019911805.1 Gammaproteobacteria bacterium | reverse complement strand
CTTTCCAGTCGCAGGCCCAGCATCAGCACGAAGCCGCGTTCCCGCATCTGGCCGTCGTGGCTGTACTCGAACTGATAGGTGCGTTGCAGCGCCACGCGGCCGGTGCGCGCGCGCCGCAGGCGCAGACCGTTCAACGCCACGGTGCCGTCGAGCAGTTGCAGGCCCTGGTGCCGGCACAGCTCCCGGGCGGTGCGGATGGCGATCTCGCGGGCGCGCAGGCCCTGCTGCCAGAACCACAGCAGCAGGGCGATGCCGGCCAGGAGCAGGAGCGATTCCATGGCGGCGTCAGGCGTCGAGGTTGGGGATGAGCGCGCTCTCGATGCGCTGGATCAGGTCCTTGAGGGCGAGCTTGCGCTTTTTCAGGCGCTTGAGCGTCAGCTGATCCATCACGGGGTCGCCGACCAGGCGGGTGATCACGTCATCGAGGTCGCGGTGTTCCACGCGCAGCGTGTGCAGGCGCTGGTGCAGGGCATCGGTGTCGGTTTCGCTCATCTCGGACATGTTCGTCGGCTTCCAGCGGTCGCGCACGGCCGCGCACAGTATCACGGTCCCCCACCGGACCCCTATCGGACCCCTGGTCGGATAGGGACGTCTTCGGTCGCGGCGGGACAAACTGCTATACTAGCGCGACTTTCGGCGCCGACCCACTGCCCCAGCAAGGCGCACGGCGGCCCGGACCCTGAGTCGCCTCGAAGTACACACCAGAGTACCGCCCCGATGGCCAGCCCCAAGCCCCTGTTTTCGTACCGCCCGTACTGGGCCCGACGTTTCGGTATCGCACCCGTGCTGCCGCACAGCCGCGCCGAGATGGAGCAGCTCGGCTGGGATTCCTGCGACATCATCCTGGTGACGGGCGATGCCTATGTCGATCATCCGAGCTTCGGCATGGCGGTCATCGGCCGTGTGCTGGAGGCGCAGGGCTTCCGCGTGGGGATCATCGATCAGCCGGACTGGACCGGCGTGGACGACTTCCGCAAGCTCGGCCGGCCGAACCTGTTCTTCGGCGTGACCGCGGGCAATATGGATTCCCTGGTCAATCGCTACACCTCCGACCGCAAGCTGCGTTCCGACGACGCCTATACGCCGGACGCGACCGGCGGCCGCCGGCCCGACCGGTCCGTCATCGTCTACGCGCAGCGCGCCCGCGAGGCGTGGGCCGACGTCCCCCTCGTCATCGGTGGCATCGAGGCCAGTCTGCGGCGCATCGCCCACTTCGACTACTGGTCCGACAAGGTGCGCCGGTCGATCCTGGTGGATGCCAAGGCGGATCTGCTGGTCTACGGCAACGGCGAGCGGCAGATCGTCGAGATCGCCCACCGCCTGGCCGCCGGCGAGCCCGTGACGGCCCTGACGGACATCCGCGGTACCGGGTTCATGCGCCGCGGCCTGCCGGAGGGCTGGACCGAGATCGACTCCACGGAGATCGACCTGCCCGGTCCCGTGGCACCGCACCCCGACCCCTATGCGGACACCACGGCGTCGCCGCCCCAATCGGCTGGGGCGGCTGGGGCGGCGGGCGCGGCGGGCGACGCGCCCGGCGCGAACGGCGCGCTCAAGCCACCGGAGGCGCCACTGCGCTTCCAGCGTCGCCCGGGTGTCGATCGGGCCCGCAGCGTCGTGCGCCTGCCCGCTTTCGAGCGCGTGCGCGCCGCGCCCGTGCTGTATGCGCACGCCTCCCGCACGCTGCACCTGGAGACCAACCCGGGCAATGCCCGCGCCCTGGTGCAGCGCCATGGCGACCGCGACGTGTGGCTGAATCCGCCGCCGCTACCCCTGAGCACCGCGGAACTGGATCGTATCTTCGAACTGCCCTATACGCGCCAGCCGCACCCGGACTATGCCGGCCGCCGTATCCCCGCCTACGAGATGATCCGTTTCTCGGTGAACATCATGCGCGGCTGCTTCGGCGGCTGTACCTTCTGCTCCATCACCGAACACGAGGGCCGGATCATCCAGAGTCGCTCGGAAGATTCCGTCGTGCGCGAGATCGAGACCATCCGCGACACCGTACCGGGCTTCACCGGTGTCATCTCCGACGTCGGCGGCCCGACGGCCAATATGTACCGCCTGGCCTGCAAGAGCCGCGAGATCGAGGCCGCGTGCCGCCGGCCTTCCTGCGTCTACCCCGGCATCTGTTCCAACATGAGTACCGATCACGCACCTCTGATCAGCCTCTACCGGCGGGTGCGCGCGCTGCCCGGCATCAAAAAGGTGCTGGTGGCGTCCGGACTGCGCTACGACCTGGCGGTGCAGGCACCGGAATATGTGAAGGAACTGGTGAGCCACCATGTGGGCGGCTATCTGAAGATCGCGCCCGAGCATACCGAATCGGGTCCGCTGACGAAGATGATGAAGCCCGGCATGGGCGTCTACGACCGCTTCAAGGTATTGTTCGAGCAGTATTCCCGCGAGGCCGGCAAGGAGCAGTACCTGATCCCGTACTTCATCGCGGCCCACCCCGGGACGACCGATGAAGACATGCTCAACCTCGCCCTGTGGCTGAAAGGCAATGGTTTCCGCGCCGACCAGGTGCAGAACTTCCTGCCCTCGCCGATGGCGACGGCGACGGCCATGTACCATTCGGGCAAGAATCCGCTGCGCAAGGTGACCGCAGCGGGCGAGACGGTGGCGGTGCCAAAAGGTCTGCGCCAGCGACGTCTGCACAAGGCCTTCCTGCGCTACCACGACGCCAATAACTGGCCATTATTGCGCGAGGCGCTCACCCGCATGGGGCGGGAGGATCTGATCGGCAACGGTAAGCGCCATCTGGTGCCGACCTGGCAACCCCAAGGTACTCAGCGTACCCAGGGTGCTGGTGGTTGTACTGGTGGGGGTGCCGGTGCGGCGGCCGCGGCGCGGCGCGGCACCAAGTCGCAGGCCACCGGCCGGCCGTTCCGGACGCAGCATACCGGGCTGCCGCACACACCACCGCCCCCCGCACGTCCATCCCCCGCTCCCGCGGGGGCCGCACCGGGACGTACGGCACGCAAACCGCGGCGGCCCGCGCGGCCGTAGGAACTTACTGGTGGGTTGTGGGGGCGGCGTGTTCCGCCAGCAGGGCATCGATCTCGCGCTCGGCGGCCAGCCAGTCATCGAAACAATCACCATTCGCGAAGCCGCGATGCTCGGCGCGCAGGTAGGCGGCCTCGGCGATCAATTGATGGCGCTGTTCCACCGACACACCCGCGTTGGGCGACGTGTTGGTGCGTGCCTTCCGGGCCTTGGCCGGGCGCGCCGCCTTGGCGGGGGATGATTTGGCGCGTGCAGTGGGCTTGTGAGGGGTGGCCATGATGCATCGACTCCAGTTGTGATGGTGGGGTGATGGTGGCAAAGACGGGATGGCGGCGGCAGGTCCATGACGGGCTTCCCAGCCCTGCGACCGCTGACCGTCGGTTCACTTTCCCCAGTCTAGTTGATGGGTATGGCGTCGCAACCGCGCGCGCGCGGCACGCTGCTCATCAGGTGCTCACCAGGTGCGTGGGTCGGGAGATCGGAGATCGATGCCGGGATCGGCAGCGGTGGGCAGGTCGCTCGGGCAACGGCCCCGCTGGCGCACCGGCAGATTGCCGGGCGCAGATTTTCTCAGGCGCAGGAGGGCCTGGCGGTTGATCCGGATACCGCCCAGGCAAACGAGCAGTCCAGGTGTGTGCGCACTGCAATGACGCCGTTCAGGCCGTCTTCGACCATGAGATCGACCGGGGTACGGCGGCGGAAGTGGCGATTGCGGCGGTGCATCCACAACGGCCCCATCTGCGCGCTGCGCGGGAACATGGTGCGCAGCGCGTCGGCGATACCGATCAGGTGTTCGACGCGCTCGAGTACCTCGGGGCAATCGGGGAAGGGCGTGTTCGACCGGTAACAGCGCATGTTGTGCATCGTCGTGTCCTCGGGCAAACCCAGGATGATGGCCGCCTCGCGGGGCTCTACGCCCCAGCCCTCCAGCAGACTGATGACAGCCCGTGTCAGGCAGACGCGATCTTCTGGGGTGGCATTGCCGAAATCACTCATGTTTCAGTCCTCGTGGTGTGGATTTGCGCACTATAGTGCCAACGTTTCCGGGATATCAAATAACCGGGCATTTCGCGGTGCTGTTGTGCGCAGGTCCTCAGCTATCGTCGGCAGGCTTGCTTTTCTTCAGCTTATCCAGCGATACGACCACGGTTTTCTTGGGTTCGTCGATGAAGTGTGGCCGCATGCTCATGGACTTGCCACGGGCCTCGACGAGTTCGCGCTCGCGGCCGGCGATCAGCGCCAGGCACTCGCGGATACCCTGGATGGTGTTGTCCGACAGGGGATGGCTGAAACCGGGCTGGCCATGGGTATCCTTGGCCACGTCGGTGAGGACCTTCTTCATCATGCGCAGGATGCGCTCTTCTTTGGAAATCTCTTCACTGGGCATCGCTGAGTGCCTCCGCTGGCCGGACGGACGGGAGCGTCGGCGCCGGTTCTTGAACAGGGCGGCATTGTCGCACAGTCGGGGACGGTGATTCACCCAAAAAGATGCAGCTTCTGGCGCGTAAGCACACGAAAAATGCAGGAATGCCGGTGTCCAAGGGGCATTCGCCAGCGCACGACCGTGGCCGGGTCTTTGCGTAGGATGCCTCCGCGCCGGACGTCAGTCCTCCATATAGAAGAACGCCCAGGGGCAGTCCGTGCAAGCGGCCAGGGCCGCGAGCAGCGCATCGCCCGGTACGGCCTCGGCCGGGTGGATCCCCCAGATGTCGAGGAAGATGCGTGCATACCCGCCGGCCTGACGCCAGTTGAGCCGCTCCAGGTCCGCCGCAGTTGCGCACCCCGGACAGCGCAGCGAGCCGGCCGTCACTGCCGCGTCGAGCAGGGCCGGTTCGATGGGCCGGCGGCAGTGGCGGCAGCGGGGCGCATGCTCGGCCCGCCTGCGCAGGCGCGGTGTCGCGCTGACGGGCTGCAGTTCGATGTGGCAGAAGCGGCCGCTGCGCGCGTGGCCATCAGCATCACTGGCGGGCGGGTCGAGCTCCACGACGGGCGAACAGCCGAGAAAGGTGAGGTGGTCGAGGAAGCCCGGGCCGGTACGGAAATGCCGGCGTCCGTCGAGCTCGAAGGCGGCACCGATCAGTCCCGTCTCGTCCAGGGTGGCGAGGTACCCGGCGGGAGAACGCGGTACGGCAGCGGCCCGCGACGGGTGGAGGACGAGTTTGTAGACGCTCATGTCCGGGCGCGGGCCAACCGTCCGCTGCCGCAACCGAGCCGCACGACCTGGACGCAGTGGGCTTCACGGCCTCGGCCGATAGATGTATATTCAAACGAATTCAAGCGGTTGATTCCGTGGTGCGGCGGGCAGCCGCAGCGCCCGGTCGCGGTAGTACCCGCTCGCAGTATTAAAAGGTGCGCGCGGTGTGCCGACAAGGTCTTGTGGACGTCGTCGCGCGCGCCGCATGCGACGGCGGCCATACGCATACCGGGACAGGTTTGAGTACAGTGTGGAAAATGCCTCTGGTGTCAGGATACCGCCCATGAACCATGACGACTACCTCTATCAGGACCGCACCTGGTTCGACCAGATCGCGGCACAGCTGCTGCGCTGCTGCAGGCAGTGTCTGCCACGCCAGCAGGGGTGTCTCTGGAGCGGTGGGTTCGCCGTGTTCGCCGCCCTGTGTGTCGCCTGGGCCGCGGGCCTGAGTGTGCACGTCGTGCTCGCCGAACTCCCGTGGAATCAGGCGATGGCGCAGGTCCTGGCCGTCCTGCTGCTGCTGGCCGCGGCACGGCATTTCCTGGCCGCCACGGGGCTGAGCGCGGTCGCCGCGCAGCCGCGGCACAAGCCCATCCGGCGCACCGTCGCGCGCCGTCCGGTCAGCGGCGCGGCCGTCCCGGCGATCGAGGCACCCACCGCTGCATCGCCTGCGCCAGCCCCGATCCCGTCCCCGCCCGTTCAGGATGACGCACAGCCGTTCTTCCGCGCCGTCAAGGCGGCCGGTATCAATGTGCGCATCGCGCGCGCCCTCTATGCGGCGGGTTTGCGCACTGCCGAACAGGTACGTGCGGCCGACGATCGGGAGCTGCTCGCCATGCCCGGCATCGGTGTCGCCACGCTGCGCAAATTACGGGTGAAGTTCGGCCTGCCGCGGACCACGGCCTGATTCCGGGGATGAATTCCGACAGGCTCCTGGCATTTGAGTCACGCGCCCCGTGTGGTGATAATTGCCCCTCCCGTCGCAGGAGCTGCGCATGTCACCCGACCAGCCCTATCGCATCCACGCGCTCGAACTCGGGCCGATGGAGAACTTCATCTACCTGATCGAGGACCTCGCCAGCCGTCGGGCGGCGGTGGTGGACCCCGCCTGGGATGTGCCGGCCATCCTCGCACTGGCGCAGGCTCGCGGGGTGACCATCAGCGATGTACTGCTCACCCACAGTCACCACGACCACATCAACGGCATCGAGGAACTCCTGCGCAGCTGTGACGCCCAGATCCATCTGCTGAAGCCCGAGGCGCAGTTCTGGGGGCGCTGCCTGGATCTGCCGACCTTGCATCACGGTGGCGATCGCATTGCGCTCGGTGACACCGAGATCGGGATCCTGCATACCCCCGGCCACACGCCCGGTTCCGCCTGTTACCGGCTGGGCGATGATCTCATCACCGGGGACACGCTGTTCGTCTATGGTTGCGGTCGCTGCGACCTGCACGGTGGTGATCCGGAACAGATGTTCTGGACGCTGCGGGCCCTGCGCGAAAAGCTGCCGCAGGAAATCGTGATCCGTCCCGGCCACAACTACGCCGTCACCGAGACCTCGACCCTGCACGAACAGATCGCCGGCAACCCCTTCCTGCACTTCGACGACGTCGCGCGCTTCACCCACTACCGCATGCACTACCACGACCAGCACCGCGACGCGCCCTACGGCCCGGTGCGGAAGGGTGAGGAGATGCCTTAGTGAATGGATGAAGTTTTAACCACAAAGGACACGAAGGTACACGAAGGGAATCTTGGGCTAATGCAAAATCGTTGATTCTCTCTTCCCACACGGGTGAGGGGACTCATCTTTTTAGCATTCGTTGTGGATTTCCTTCGTGTACCTTCGTGTCCTTTGTGGTTAAAGTTGTGGTTAAAGTTGTGGTTAAAGCTGTGGTTAAAGCACCGTTGACTTTACCCGCCGAACCGCCGCCGCACATACTCGTCGACGATCTTGTGGAAATCCTGTGCGATCGTCTCGCCCTTCAAGGTCACCGTCTTCTCACCGTCGACGTACACCGGTGCGACCGGGACTTCGCCGGTCCCCGGGAGGCTGATGCCGATATCGGCATGTTTGCTCTCGCCGGGGCCGTTGACCACGCAGCCCATGACCGCGACGGTGAGGGCCTCGACGCCGGGGTACTGCGTGCGCCACACCGGCATCTGCTGACGTAGATAGGCCTGGATGTCCTGCGCGAGCTGTTGAAAGGTGGTGCTGGTGGTGCGGCCGCAGCCAGGACAGGCGGCAACCTGCGGGGTGAAGGCACGCAGGCCCATGGACTGCAGGATCTCCTGCGCGACGATCACCTCCCGGGTACGGTCGCCGCCGGGTTCGGGCGTGAGCGAGATGCGGATGGTGTCACCGATGCCTTCCTGCAACAGCACCGCGAGCGCGGCGGTCGAGGCGACGATACCCTTGCTGCCCATACCGGCCTCGGTGAGTCCCAGGTGCAGCGGATAGCTGCAGCGGCGGGCGAGGTCACGGTACACGGCGATCAGGTCCTGCACCCCGCTCATCTTCACCGACAGGATGATCTGATTGCGACTGAGGCCGAGTTCCTCGGCGCGTCGCGCGCTCTCGAGGGCGGAGACGATCAATGCTTCGCGTGTGACCTCGGCGGTATTCAGCGGTTCGGCGCGGCGGGTATTCTCGTCCATCATGCGCACCACCAGTTCCTGATCGAGGCTGCCCCAGTTCACGCCGATGCGCACGGGCTTGGCGTGCGCGCGTGCGCACTCGATCAGCGTGGCGAACTGTTCATCCTTCTTCTTGCCACGACCGACATTACCGGGATTGATACGGTATTTGGCGAGCGCGTCGGCGCAGCCCGGGTGTCTGGGCAGCAGCCGGTGGCCATTGAAATGGAAGTCGCCGATCAGTGGCACGTTCACGCCCATATCGTCGAGCCGCCGGCGGACCTCCGGCACGGCCGCGGCGGCCGCGTCGTTGTTGACCGTGATGCGTACCAGCTCCGACCCGGCCCGGGCGAGCTGTGCGACCTGCAGCGCCGTGCCCGCTGCGTCGGCGGTGTCGGTGTTGGTCATGGACTGCACCACCACCGGGTGGCCGCCGCCGACGGTCACCGGACCGATGCGGACAGGCATGCTGGGGCGACGCTGGACGGGACTGGGGCGGCTGGACATACTGGGCTTGGCGTGTGGGGATGACCGCGGCATTATCGCAAGCGCGCGCCGGTCCTGTCATCCGCGCTGTTTTACCGGGAAATAGGTGTCGCGGCGGGGCCTGGCGCAGCGGGACACCGATCGGGTGGCGGTTCGCTGCGTTGCGGCCGCGTCAAATGGCCACCCGCTGGCGCACCTACTTGTCCAAGGGGATGACGATGACTGCCTTCACTGCCTTCCGGATCCATCAGGATGCGTCCCACCATCGTGCCGGGCTGGAAGCCCTCCGCCTTGACCAGCTGTCGCCGGGGGAGGTGA
Source organism: Gammaproteobacteria bacterium (assembly GCA_019911805.1). Classification (NCBI taxonomy): domain Bacteria; kingdom Pseudomonadati; phylum Pseudomonadota; class Gammaproteobacteria; species Gammaproteobacteria bacterium. Next base: position 12,482 of record JAIOJV010000047.1, on the reverse strand, counting down.
CCGTGCGTGTCGAATGGTCGGCGATCAACTATAAGGATGCGCTGGCCGTCACCGGACGCGGCAAGATACTGCGGCACTCACCGCTGGTCGGGGGCGCCGATGCGGCAGGTCGTGTGGAGGCATCGACCGATCCGAGCCTGCCGGTGGGCACCCGGGTTGTAGTCACCGGCGGAGGCTTGGGCGAGGTGTGCGACGGTGGGTTCGCGCCCTACCTGCGCGTCCCCGCAGCGCTGGTGATTCCACTGCCCGAGGGCCTGTCCACACGGCAGGCGATGGTCATCGGCACTGCGGGCTTCACCGCCGCACTCGCGCTCGCGCGAATGGAGCAGAATGGCCAGACACCCGACCTCGGTCCGATCCTGGTGACGGGTGCGAGTGGCGGGGTGGGCAGTTTCACCACCGCCCTGTGCGCGCGGCAGGGCTACGAGGTCGCCGCGCTGACGCTGAAGCCGGCGAGCATCGACTATCTGCAGGCGCTGGGGGCGTGCAAAGTCATCCTGCGGGACGGGCTGGCGATGGGGCAGCGGGCGCTCGAGACCGCCCGCTTCGGTGGTGTGATCGAGGTACTCGGCGGCGAGTACCTCGGCTGGGCGATCCGCTGTGTGCGCCCGCACGGCAACGTCGCCGTCATCGGCATGGCCACCGGCACGGATTTCCGCACCTCGGTGATGCCCTTCATCCTGCGTGGTGTGAACCTGCTCGGCATCAACTCCGTCGATGTCCCGCGCGGGCAGCGTGAGCAGATCTGGTCGCGACTGGCCCGGGATCTCGATGCCACGCAGCTCGACCACATCTGCGCGGGTGAGATTACGCTGGACGAACTGCCGGCCTTCTGCGGAGAAATGCTCGCAGGGCATGTCCACGGGCGGACGCTGGTGAGGGTCGGTGGGTGATACCGGCGCTGTCAGGCCGGCGCTGTGCCCCGCGCGCGTTCCGACCCGGGTTGAGGTGGATTTGCGGGAATCATCTACTGGAAGGGGCTATCGGGTGGTGGTCGCCACCGGCCGCCCCGGATCGCGGATCCACTCGCTCCAGGAGCCGGCATACAGCTTGGCGCCGGCCAGCCCCGCGAGTTCCAGTGCGAGCAGGCTGTGGCAGGCGGTGACGCCGGAGCCGCACATCAGGACACAGTGCTCCGGCGACACGTCGTCGAGCACCCGGCGGTACATTTTCTTCAACACCTCCGGCGGCAGATAGCATTCGCTGGCATCCAGATTGGACTGATAGGGAAGATTGCGCGCCCCGGGGATGTGGCCGGCGACCGGATCGATGGACTCCTTTTCGCCGGCGAAGCGCTCTGGCGTGCGCACGTCGACCAGGCGATGGGTGCCGCTGCCGATCTGCGCTGCGAGTTCGGCCGTGGCGACGACCATGTCCGCGCGCGCGCTGCCCTGGAAGATGGCGGGCGTGACCTGGGACGGCGTAGCCGAGCGCGGGTAGGCGCCGCCCACCCAGGCCTGCAGGCCACCATCGAGGACGGCGACGCGTTCATGACCGAGCCAGCGCAGCAGCCACCACAGGCGTCCGGCGTAGGCGTTGGCCTGGGCGTCGTAGCAGACGACCTGGGTGTCCGGACTGATGCCCCAGGCGGAGAAGGTCGCGCACAGGCGCTGCGGGTCGGGCAGGGGGTGGCGCCCGCTGTCGGGCGTGATCGGACCGGCGAGGTCGCGCTCCAGGTGGGCGTACAGTGCCCCGGGGATGTGGGCCTCACCGTACGCGGCCTCGCCGGCCTCGGGGTGCTGCAGATCGAAGCGGCAGTCGATGATGCGCCAGCCGGGGTCGTCGAGGTGCCCGGCGAGTTCGGCCGCCGAGAGCAGGGGTGAAGCGGACATGTCGTACCCTCATGCTAATCAAACTCAGGTAAGAGGCTCTTCCCCGGACGGACTTGGGAAGAATGTACTCTGCAACCCCAGGATCATCCCCTGCGGTTTGGTTCCCGGGCTGTATACATGCACCTTTTTCCGCATCCTTCCGTGGCCATTTTTCCAAGGCATCGGCGCAAGTCAAGCGCCATTCTACCCTTGTGCTGATTGCGGATAACAGAGGCTACGCGTTACGCGACCGGAGCAAGGGCCTGCGCCCGGGCGCGGCCTTGCAGACCGTTTGACGCTGGGATTGTTGAACCGCCAGAGTTTGGGAACCGCCAAGACGCCAAGACCGCCAAGGAAACCTTTTTTTAAACCGCCAAGGCGCCAAGGCGCCAAGAAAGCTTTTTTGAGCCACCAAGGCGCCAAGGCCGCCAAGAAAGCCCTTTGTGAACCGCCAAGGCGCCAAGACACCAAGAAAGTTTTTTTTGAGTCGCCAAGGCATCAAGACGCCGAGAGTGCTGAGTAAACCGCCAAGGCGTCAAGAGATCAGGGTTTTCCATGAATAATGGTTTTCTTGGCGTCTTGGCGCCTTGGCGGTTGAAACAAGGGTTTTCCTCGGCATCTTGGCGGTTCACAAACTTTCGCGGTTCGCGGTCTTTTTGTTGTTCCACTTCTGGTGGCGTCCTACAATCGGGCGCATCCACGCAGCAGGTATCCGCAATGTCCGCTGTCCCGGTCGATGACAGTCTCTGGTCGCAACAGGTCCGTGCCCTGATCGAGGCGGGTCGTGAACTGCATGCGCGCGGCTGGGTGCCGGCGACCAGCGGGAATTTTTCCGCCCGCCTGAGCGCCGCGGAAATCGCGCTGACGGTCTCCGGCCGCCACAAGGGCAGGTTGGACGAATCGGGTATCATGCGCGCCGATCTGGACGGCAAGGCCGTCGGCGGTGAGCAGCGGCCTTCGGCGGAGACGCTGCTGCACACGCAGTTGTACCGGCGCGATCCCGGGATCGGTGTGGTGCTGCATGTGCATTCGATCAATGCGACGCTGATCTCGCGTGCGGTGCGGCGGGCCGGTGGGCAGGCCCTGGTGCTGACCGGTTACGAACTGCTGAAGGCGTTTCCCGGTCGTGCCACGCACACAGTCACGATGCACGTGCCGGTATTCGACAACGACCAGGATATCCCGCGGCTTGCCGCCCAGGTCGATGCCTGGTTCGATACCGGATCGGATACGGGCGAGTCGCTCTACGGCTATCTGATCGCCGGTCACGGTCTGTATGCCTGGGGACGCAATATGGCGGAGACGCTGCGTCACCTGGAGGCCTTCGACTTTCTGTTTGAATGTGAACTCCGTGAACGGGGGATGTGCCAGCCATGAGTCGTCTGATTATCTATGCCGAGCACGACGCCCACCCGATCGAGACCTTCACCGACGGCGCTGAAATCGGCCGCCGCCTGGGTGCCCTCGGGGTGCGCTTCGAGCGTTGGGAGGCGGCGCGGACCCTTGCGGATGATGCCAGCCAGGACGATATCCTGGCGGCCTATCGGACCCAGGTCGATGCGCTGATAGAGGAATACGGCTTCAAATCGGTCGATGTGGTGAGCATCGATCCGACCCACCCCGACAAGACTGCGCTGCGTGCCAAGTTTCTGGATGAACACATCCACAGCGATTTCGAGGTGCGTTTCTTTGTCGACGGCCAGGGCCTGTTCTACATCCGCGCCGACGGCAAGGTGTACGGCGTACTGTGCGAGCAGGGCGATCTGATCAGCGTCCCGGCCAACACGCCACACTGGTTCGACATGGGTGAAAACCCACATTTCAAGTGCATCCGGCTGTTCACCACCCCCGCGGGCTGGGTGGCGCAGTTCACCGGCGACAAGATCGCGTCCCGCTATCCGCAGTTCAGTTGATGATCCGCGCCGTCGTCACCGATATCGAGGGTACGACCAGTTCGCTGTCCTTCGTCAAGGAGGTGCTGTTTCCCTATGCCCGCCAGCATCTCGCGCGCTATGTCGCCACGCATGCACAGGACCCGGAGGTGCGCCGCCTGCTGGACGACGTACGCCGTGAGGCCGGTACCGGGTTGGACGATGCCGGTGTCGTCGCGCAGCTGGAACGCTGGATCGACGCGGATAGCAAAGCCACACCGCTGAAGTCCCTGCAGGGCCTGATCTGGGAGGCCGGGTATCGCAATGGCGATTTCAAGGGCCACATCTATGCCGATGCCGCCGCGCAGCTGCGCGCCTGGCACGCGCGCGGCCTGCAGCTGTACGTGTATTCCTCCGGCTCGGTATACGCCCAGAAGCTGTTGTTCGGCCACAGCGAGGCCGGGGACCTGACGCCGCTGTTTTCCGGCTACTATGACACCCACATCGGGGCCAAGCGCGAGGCGGCATCCTACCGCGCCATCGTCACCGACATCGGGCTGCCGCCCGCCGAGATCCTGTTTCTGTCCGATCTCGTGGAGGAGCTGGATGCGGCGCGCGCGGCCGGCCTGCGGACGCTCCAGTTGGTGCGCGCTGGGGCCCTGGATCCGAACGCGCCCCATCGGCAGGTGCGTGATTTCGATGCCATCGAAATCTGAATGTCCGCGCAGGATGCGTCGAGGCGCGGCCTGACGCACCCTGTTCGTACCGCCACGGTGCGTCGCTGCGCCGACGCACCCTACCATCAAGGTCAGAAATGTATGCATCACCATAAGCTCTATCCCGGTATCGACAAGGACGTGCACAGCGGTATGACCGACATCGGCAAGATCATCCGCGACGCCTGGGTGTTCGGCATCCTGCCGGACACCGAACGCTGCGAGAACTGGGATTACGCCCGCCTGGAACAGCTCTACGGGCAGGTGCACAAGGCCTGGGAGCCCTACGGGCATCTGGCCAGTCGTCTGCCCGACGAATTGCGCGCACGCCATGAGCGCATCTATGCCGAGGCCATCGCACGGGCGCGCGCGGCCGGCTGGAACGTCGAACTGGGTGATGACGACTGACGCCTGCCGTCTCTCGCTGCTATGCACACGCTGCCGGACTGGCTGGCGCCGCACCTGGACATCGTGTCGGTTGGCTTGAATCCATCGCTCAACTCGGTGCGCGCCGGCTTTCCCTTCGCCACGCCGCAGAACCGCTTCTGGCGGGCATTGAACGCCAGTGGCCTGATCGATGAGGTGCTGGAACCGGGGCCGGCGGCGATGCAGCGTCTCCTCGAACACCATCGCATCGGTTTCACGGATGTCGTCAAGCGGCCCACGCCGGGTGCGGCGCAGCTGCGGGCGGCCGATTTCCGCCGGTGGGCGCCGCGGCTGACCGAAAAGTTGCTGGAGGCGGCGCCGCACCTGGTCTGGTTCCACGGCAAGCTGGCCTATCGCGCGTTCCTGCGACACGGTGGCAGTGGCGACACGGCGGGGCGTGTGGACCTGGATTGGGGGCTGCAGCCGCGGCGCATCGGCAGCAGCCGTGTCTGCGTAACACCGAATCCGAGCCCCGCCAACGCGGTCTATTCGCTCGACGACCTGATCGTCTGGTATCGTAAACTGACCATCCTGCGAGGCCCGCGATGAGGAGAATGAAGCCGTGACCTGGATCGTATCCCTGGTAGTGCTCAGCGTCGTGGTGTTGTATGGCATCCTGCTCTACAACCATCTGGTGGCACTCAAGCACAACGTCGCCAAGAGCTGGTCGAACATCGATGTGCTGCTCAAGCAGCGCCACGATGAACTGCCCAAGCTGGTCGAGGTGTGCCGGCAGTACATGGGCTACGAGCAGGAGACGCTGACGAAAGTGATGCAGGCGCGCACGGCGGTGGCCATGGCGCGCGCGGGCCAGGACGTGCCGGCCCTGGGGCAGGCGGAGACCCAGCTGCGCCTGGGGCTGGGCAGCCTGTTCGCAGTGGCCGAAGCCTATCCCGATCTGAAGGCCGACAGCCAGTTCCAGCACCTGCAGCAGCGCATCACCGAACTGGAGGACGGCATCGCCGACCGGCGCGAGTACTACAACGAGAGCGTCAACCTCAACAACGTCCGGATCGAGCAGTTCCCCGACGTGCTGATCGCGCGCCAGTTCGGCTTCGGCCCCTTCGAGCTGCTGGAGTTCAGCGGGGAGGAAAAGGTGGACATCGATATCCGGGGCTTGTTCGAGCATTCCTGAGATCCCGGCATGGGATTCCCCGAGCTGGTCGTGCGGGTGCGCGAACTGTCGCCCGCAGGTTTCTGGTTCGTGCTGGCCGTGCTCGTCACCGGGGTGTCGGCGGCATTCTATTTCATCTGGCGCAGCCTGCATCGCGCCCGCATCGTCGAGGACATGCCGACCGCCCGGGTGCGCTCCGCGTATCAGGGCTACGTGGAGTTGGAAGGGCGGGGCCTGCTGCTCGACGGTCCGCCGATCGTCGGACCGCTCACCGGTACGCACTGCCTGTGGTACCGCTACAAGATCGAGCACCACGAGACCCGTGGCGACGGGCGCGGCAGTCACTGGGGTACGCTGCAGGCGGGTGTCAGCGACGGTCTGTTCGCGCTCGACGATGGCACTGGCCGCTGCCTCATCGATCCCGAGGGTGCCGAGGTGATCCCGGGGGAAAAGGATGTCTGGTATGGCAATGCCGGCTTCCCGCGCCGTGGCCCGCCGGCGTCGAAATCCTGGTTCCGGCTGGGCAGCGGTGAGTACCGCTATACAGAGGAGCGTCTGATGCCGGGTGACCTGTATGCCCTGGGCTGGTTCCACACCGTCGATGCGGCCGCGGGCGATCTGCGCGCCGACGTCGTTGCGCTGCTGCGTGACTGGAAGGGCGATCAGCCCGCCCTGCTGCGGCGTTTCGATCGCGACGACGACGGCCGCATCGACGCGGAGGAATGGGATGCGGCCCGCGCGGCGGCACAGGCTGAGGCCCTCGCCCGGCGCCGCGACCAGCCGCGTGCGCCAACCCTGCATGTACTGGCGCGTGCACCGAGCGACCGGCATCCCTTCCTGCTGTCGGCCCTGTCGCAGCGGGTGCTGGCCACGCGCTACCGACGCCGGGCGCTGGCCGCGCTGGTAGCGTTTCTGATCGGCACGGCCGTCACGCTCGGGTACGTCGCGGCACGCGTCGGCGGTTGACGGCCGGCGAAGCGGTGCGGCAGACTCGCAGCATGTCCCGGACCCTCCCATTCAAGTGCATTCATGCGATGGCGCGCAGCGGTTGGCTGCTGCGACGGGTAACACAGCGCCTGGGAGGGTGGGACTGATCCATTGATGTAGACCATCACGTTTTCGAATTCTCAGGCCGCAGCTTCGCAAGAACTGTGGCCTGTTTCGTTTTGGCTCCCATGAAGCCGTAATGAGGGTTGACAATGTCCGTGCCGGCCGCCTTTCTGGGCGTGATCCTGATCTGGTCGACGACACCGCTGGCGATCCAGTGGAGCAGCGAAGGCGCGGGCTTCCTGTTTGGCGTCGCCGCGCGCATGTGGCTGGGGGCGCTGGTCTGTGTGCTGTTCATGGCGCTGCTGCGCCTGCCGCTGCCACGCCATCGCGCCGCGTTGCGCACCTATCTGGTCGCCGGCCTGGGCATCTTCGGGGCGATGTCCTGCGTGTACTGGAGCGCGCAATTCATTCCCTCGGGCCTGATCTCGGTGCTGTACGGACTGACGCCCATGGTCACCGGTGTCCTGGCCTCGCTGTGGCTGGAGGAACGGGCCTTCTCGCCGGCACGGCTGTTCGGCATGCTGGCAGGTCTCGGTGGGCTGGCCGTGATCTTCGGCCGTGACGTCGGTCCGCAGCAGTTGGCGGTGGCGGGTATGCTCGGGGTGCTGGCCTCGGTGGTACTGCACTCGCTGAGCAGTGTCTGGGTCAAGCGCATCGGTGCCGACGTGCCGGCCTTCGCCGTGACCGGCGGCGGGCTGTTGGTGGCGGCGCCGCTGTTTCTGATCAGCTGGCTGCTGTTCGACGGCCAGGCGCCGACCGCACTCACGCCGCGTGCCGCCTATGCCATCCTGTATCTCGGCCTGATGGGCTCGGTGGTCGGCTTCATGCTGTTCTATTACGTGCTCCGGCGCATGGCCGCCAGCCACCTTGCCCTTGTCACCCTGGTGACGCCGGTACTGGCATTGGGGCTCGGTCATGTGCTCAACGACGAGGCGTTGGAGGCCCGGGTGTGGCTGGGGGCGGGATTGATCCTCACCGGCCTGGTGGCACACCAGTGGGGCGACCGGTTGCTGCTGCGTGGACGGCGGCGGTCGCTCGTCGCAGAACCGCAGCCGGCAGCTCGTCGACGGGGCGTCGCAGGCCCCGGGTGACGTGGGTTGCCGGCTGCGGTTCAGCGGCGGGCGAGGCGCAGCCAGCGCCAAAAATTCAGGAGGCCGGCCAGCGTCCCGGCCACATAGGTGAAGGCCGCGGCGCGCAGGATGTGGCGGGCGGCGGGCAGATCTTTGGCGGGGATGTACTGCCCCGCTTCCAGCAGGGGCAGGGCGCGGCCGAAGCTCGCATCCCATTCGACCGGCAGCGTGATCAGATGGATCAGCAGTGCCGAGCCGAGGCTCGCCAGACCGGCGGCGAGCAGCAGCAGGCCGGCGCTGGGCATGCGGGTGATGACCGCAATCAGGGGTGTCGCCATGATCAGGCCGTTACCCAGCTGCTGGGCGAGCTGCGTGAAGCCCAGCAGCCGCTGGCGCCAGCGCAACGGCCGGTAACCGCTGGCATCCTGCACGGCATGACCGACTTCGTGGGCGGCGATCACGACCGCTGTCAGCGAGCGGCCATTGAAGTGCTCGCCACGGAGACGCACCACCCGGGCGACGGGGTCGTAGTGGTCGCCCTGATCGGTGGCGTCGACGCCGACCTCAGCGAGCCCGAGACGGTCCAGCAGATGCCGCGCCAGTTCGCCGCCGCTGCCGGGGAAGTCCGCGCGCGGCGTGCTGTGGCGGCGCATGACGTGGCGTACCCACAACTGTGGTCCGAACAGTGCGCCGACCACCAGCAGAGCGAGGATCAGCCAGTGCATGCGCGGCTCAGGCCGTATCCGGGCCGTCCGCCCGGTCGATGCGGCTGAGGTTGTCGTTGTCCGGGACGATTTTCAACCGCGTCGATACCAGCAGGCCACCCCCAGGCCAGCGCTTCTATCAGCCACGCAACATCCATCCTTGTTCTCCACGCGGGTTCAGGGTCACGTTCGAGGCGTGGCGAATCCTAGGTCAGATTTCAGTAAGATGAAAGCGAACTGCCGGCGCAGCCGGCAATGCCGGGGTTGCGCCTATGAATGACCGCATGAACTACTGCAGCCGCTGCGGCGGGAAGGTGGCGCTGCGGGTCCCGGCCGGCGATAACCGCCCGCGTTATGTGTGCCCGGTCTGCAATACCATCCACTACTCCAACCCGAAGATCATCGCCGGCTGTATTCCTGCCTGGGGTGATCAGGTCCTGCTGTGCCGGCGGGCCATCGAGCCGCGCGCCGGGTTGTGGACGCTGCCGGCCGGTTTCATGGAAAGTGGCGAGACGACCCCGGTCGCCGCTCTGCGTGAGACGCTCGAGGAGGCGCACGCGCGCGTCGAGATCGAGGCGCTGTACTCGGTCTTCAATCTGCCGCACATCGATCAGGTGTACATGCTGTTTCGCGCGCGTCTGTGCGATCTGGACTTCGCCCCCGGCGCCGAGAGCCTCGAAGTGGCGCTGTTCGGCGAGGCCGAGATCCCCTGGGATCGGCTGGCCTTCCCGGTGGTGCGCGAGACCCTGCGGATGTATTTCAGGGATCGTGCCCAGGGCGTGTTTCCGTTGCATGTCGGTGATATCGAACGTCTGCCGGGTGCGGGGGCGGCGAGCTACCGGATCGAATTTCTCTGAGGGTGGCCTGCTACGGGCTGCGCGGCCCCGGGGCTGCGCAGCGGCGGAGGCTATACTGGAAGAGGATTCAATGAGGAGGGTTGCATCATGGCGATGGCCGAAACATTGACAAGGTACCTGCACAGTCAGGGCATCCCGTACGATCTGCTGCACCACCCGCGCACCGCGACCAGCCTGGAGACGGCGCAGGCCGCGCACATCTCCGGTGAACAAGTCGCCAAGACAGTGATTCTCGGGGATGACGACGACTTTCTCGTGGCGGTGCTGCCGGCGACACGGCGCATCGATCTCGGCGAATTACACCGGCAGTTGAACCGCCGCCTGGGGCTGGTGTCCGTGGCCGACCTGGCGCAGCTGTTCGGTGATTGCGAGCTGGGGGCGGTGCCACCCATCGGCCCGGCCTACGGCCTTGAGACCCTGGTGGACTACAGTCTGGCGGAGCAGAGTGAGGTCTATTTCGATGCCGGTGACCACGAGCAGCTGGTGCATGTCTCGGGCGAGGTGTTCGGCAGCATGTTCGGTGACGCCGAGTATGCACACTTCAGCTACCACATCTGAGCGCCCGTCCCGGCCGGTGGCGCCGGTCTGTGCCGCCAGGCGGCCGGCTCGGGTCTTGGCAGTCGGGTCCTGGCCGTCTCAGTGGGCGGCGGACACGGGGGCCGGGCGCCCGATGGCGAAATAGCGGATGCCGAGATTCGCGAGCAGCGCCGGGTCGTACAGGTTGCGGCCATCGAAGATCAACGGCTGCGTCAGCGCGTCGCGGATCGCCTCGAAGTCCGGGCTGCGGAAGCTGTTCCACTCGGTGACGACCACCAGGGCATCCGCACCCTGCAGGGTCTCGTCGGCATTGGCACAGAGCTGGAGATCGGGGCGCTCCCCGTAGACGCGCCGGGTCTCGTCCATGGCGACGGGATCGTAGGCCTGTACGCGGGCGCCGGCCGCCCACAACGCCTCCATGAGGACCCGGCTGGAGGCCTCGCGTATGTCGTCGGTGTTGGGCTTGAACGCCAGGCCCCAGAGGGCGAAGGTGCGGCCTTCGAGGTTGGTGCCGAATTCCGCCTGGATCTTCTCGAACAGCACGCCCTTCTGGCGGGCATTGACGGCCTCGACCGCACCCAGCAGTTCGGCCTGGTAGCCGACCTCCCGGGCGGTGCGCTCCAGCGCACGGACATCCTTGGGAAAGCAGGAGCCGCCGTAGCCGGCGCCCGGGTAGATGAAGTGGTAGCCGATGCGCGGATCGGAGCCGATGCCGACGCGCACCTTCTCGATGTCCGCGCCCAGGTGCTCGGCGATGCGCGACAACTCGTTCATGAAGCTGATCTTGGTCGCCAGCATGGCGTTGGCGGCGTATTTGGTCAGTTCCGCCGAGCGTACGTCCATGGCCAGGATGCGTTCGTGGCTGCGGTTGAACGGGGCATAGAGCGCCCGCAGGAGTTCGGTGGTGCGGGGGTTGTCGGTCCCCACGATGATGCGATCCGGGCGCATGAAGTCGTCGATGGCCGCGCCCTCCTTGAGGAATTCGGGGTTGGAGACGACGTCGAACTCGATGCCGGCGCCGCGTGCGGCCAGGGTGTCGGCGACGGCCGCGCGCACCCGGTCGGCCGTGCCCACGGGAACCGTCGATTTATTGACGATAATCCGGTAGTCGCGCAGGTGTTCGCCGATGCTCCTGGCCACGGTCAACACATGCCGGAGATCGGCTGAGCCGTCCTCATCGGGCGGCGTACCGACGGCGATGAACTGGAACAGGCCATGGGCCACACCCTCGGCCGGGTCCAGGGTGAAGCGCAGCCGGCCCGCCTCACGGTTTTCCGTGATCAGGCTGTCCAGTCCCGGTTCGTGGATCGGCACCTCGCCGCGGTTCAGCATGTCGATCTTGCGCGGATCGATATCCACGCACAGCACGTCGTTGCCCACCTGGGCCAGGCAGGCGCCCGTCACCAACCCGACGTAACCGGAACCATAGATTGTTACCTGCATAATCCGAAATCTGTCCTTGGCGCGTTTATTTGATTGTTATCAGTCCGGTAGAGTGATTACACCAGCCCGCTGGGCCGACGCTTGCGCGGGCGTGGCCCCGGCCCCGGTCGCGCATCCTAGCAAAGCCCGGAGCGGCGGTCACTGCCGGCTGTGTCGTCCCGGATTTTCTTGTCCGGTCCTGTTGACACCTTGGGGCGCCTGACCCAGAATACCTCGCTTCGTTCGCGGAGGGGTTCCCGAGCGGCTAAAGGGATCAGACTGTAAATCTGACGGCTCAGCCTTCGGTGGTTCGAATCCACCCCCCTCCACCAAAACAGATGTGGGCAGCGGGTCAGGCACCGTTTTCTGCGCCCTGCATGAATCGAGGCGCCGCAACGAATAGGGAACCTGACCTCGTTGTCTCAGGTTCAGGCGGGTGTAGTTCAATGGTAGAACCTCAGCCTTCCAAGCTGATGGCGTGGGTTCGATTCCCATCACCCGCTCCATAGGGGCAGATACAAGATGCAAGAGCCAAGATACAAGGGAGGATGGTTTTGACTTGTATCTTGGCTCTTGCATCTTGTATCTGAATTTTAAGGCCCATATAGCTCAGTCGGTAGAGCACTTCCTTGGTAAGGAAGAGGTCACCAGTTCGACTCTGGTTATGGGCTCCATGTTTGCTGCCCGGCAGGCGCGTCCCGGGCAGTTTTGGACTGTTTCGACGCACGTTGACTACTCGAACCTGCACTTGGGAGACCCTTCATGTCCAAGGGAAAATTTGAACGTACGAAGCCGCACGTAAACGTGGGAACGATTGGTCACGTTGACCATGGCAAGACGACGCTGACGGCGGCGCTGACGGTGGTGCAGGCGAAGAAGTTTGGTGGTGAGTCGAGGGGTTACG
>JAIOJV010000046.1 GCA_019911805.1 Gammaproteobacteria bacterium | reverse complement strand
GGCGTAACGATGGCGGCGCTGTCTCCACCCGAGACTCAGTGAAATTGAAATCGCTGTGAAGATGCAGCGTTCCCGTGGCAAGACGGAAAGACCCCGTGAACCTTTACTATAGCTTTACATTGAACGTTGAGTTCGTCTGTGTAGGATAGGTGGGAGGCTATGAAACCGAGGCGCTAGCTTCGGCGGAGCCAACCTTGAAATACCACCCTGATGTGCTTGACGTTCTAACCTCGACCCGTGATCCGGGCCAGGGACCGTGTATGGTGGGTAGTTTGACTGGGGCGGTCTCCTCCCAAAGAGTAACGGAGGAGCTCGAAGGTACGCTCAGCACGGTCGGACATCGTGCAATGTGTGCAATGGCATAAGCGTGCTTGACTGCAAGATCGACGGATCAAGCAGGTACGAAAGTAGGACATAGTGATCCGGTGGTTCTGTATGGAAGGGCCATCGCTCAACGGATAAAAGGTACTCCGGGGATAACAGGCTGATACCGCCCAAGAGTTCATATCGACGGCGGTGTTTGGCACCTCGATGTCGGCTCATCACATCCTGGGGCTGAAGCCGGTCCCAAGGGTATGGCTGTTCGCCATTTAAAGTGGTACGCGAGCTGGGTTTAGAACGTCGTGAGACAGTTCGGTCCCTATCTGCCGTGGGCGTTGGAGATTTGAGTGGAGCTGCTCCTAGTACGAGAGGACCGGAGTGGACGTATCTCTGGTGTTCCGGTTGTCACGCCAGTGGCACAGCCGGGTAGCTACATACGGACGGGATAACCGCTGAAAGCATCTAAGCGGGAAGCCCACCACGAGATGAGATCTCCCTGGAGCTTCGAGCTCCCTAAAGGGCCGTTGGAGACTACAACGTTGATAGGCTGGGTGTGGAAGTGCAGTAATGCATGAAGCTAACCAGTACTAATTGCCCGTGAGGCTTGACCATATAACACTCAAACGGTTTGGGTGTTGACGGTTGAGCACAAGCAACAAACCCATAATGCTTGAATCAGTTTCCGAATCGGAGATGTTGAAGCCGTACGCCGGTTTCAGCAGCTCGAAAAGTTTGCCTGGCGGCCATAGCGAGTGGGAACCACCCGATCCCATCCCGAACTCGGAAGTGAAACTGCTCAGCGCCGATGATAGTGTGGGAGATCCCATGCGAAAGTAGGTCACTGCCAGGCTTTAATCCCAGAAACCCCCACAGCCCTTAGCGCTTTGGGGGTTTCTTTTTTGCGGCGTCGCTGCATGGTGGGGACGGTGGCTCGGTGCCTCTACGCGCACCATACGGGGCGTATTGAACTACGGACAACGTCATGGCGGACGCGATTTCCAGATTGCGCGACATCCTGGCCGGTGGGTCACAGCAGGGCAGACTGGCGGAGGCCGCGCTCCTGTTGGCGCAGGCAGTCGATCCGACTGTGGATGTCTCGGCCTATCTTCGACAGTTCGACGACTGGGCCAGCCACCTGAATGCCCGGCTCCATGAGCATACGAGTGATGCGGCCGAGCGTATCGAGGTGTTGAACAGATTCCTCTTCGATGAACTCGGCTTCGCCGGCGATGGCGAACATTTCTTCGATCCACGCAACAGCTTTCTCAATACCGT
>JAIOJV010000045.1 GCA_019911805.1 Gammaproteobacteria bacterium | reverse complement strand
CCCGACCCCCGAATCCCAACCCTATACTTTCATATCGTACTTGCGAATAAGGTCGTACATGGTCGGGCGGCTTACGCCGAGCAACTCGGCGGCCTGTGAAATCTTGCCACCGACGTGGCTGAGTGCACGGCGGATGGCCTGACGTTCGACCTGTTCGCGGATCTCGCGCAAGTCGTAGGTCTGGGTGTTCGTCGCCTGATGATCACTGCCGAGTTCGAGATCCTTGGCCGTGATCTGCTTCTGCTCCGCCATGATGACGGCGCGCTTGACGCGATTTTCCAGCTCGCGCACATTGCCCGGCCAGTGATAGGCCTCCAGCGCTGCGAACGCATCCTTGCTGAAGCGGTGTACCTGGCTGCCGTGCTGCCGGCTGTAGCGTTCCAGGAAGGCGCGCGCCAGCAACAGCACGTCGCCGACACGTTCCCGCAACGGTGGAATGCGCACCGTGATCTCACTGACGCGGTAGTAGAGATCCTCGCGGAACTGGTTTTCCTGAATCAACGCCTGCGGATCCTTGTGGGTCGCGCACACCACGCGCACGTCGACGGGAATCTCCTTGCGCCCACCCACCCGCTCGATGACGCGCTCCTGCAGGAAACGCAGCAGCTTGGCCTGCAAGGCCATCGGCAGATCACCGATCTCATCGAGGAACAGCGTGCCGCCGCTGGCGGTCTCGATCTTACCGGGCGTCTGCTTGATCGCGCCGGTGAAGGCACCCTTCTCGTGGCCGAACAGTTCACTTTCCAGCAATGCCTCGGGAATGGCCGCGCAATTGATGGCCACGAACGGGCCGTCGGAGTGCCGGCTCAGACCATGCAGCGAGCGCGCCAGTAATTCCTTGCCGGTACCGCTCTCGCCCAGCACCAGCACGGCCACGTCGGCGGGTGCGACCTTCTCGACGGTGCGACAGACGTCCAGCATCGCCTGGCTGCCGGTGAGCACACCCTCCAGGGGCGAATCGGGCTGTTGGCTTTGCTGCAGGCGGCGATTCTCGTTCTCGAGTTCGTGCAGCCGGTAGGCGCGGTTGACGATGAAGCCGAGCAGATCGGGATCGATGGGCTTGTGGAAGAAGTCGTAGGCGCCGAGGGCAACCGCCTGCAGCGCATTGTTGCGCTCGTTATTACCGGTCACGACGATGATCTTGGTATGCGGATAGTCGGCCAGGATCTGTTCCAGGGCGGCGAAGCCCTCGCTGGTACCGCTGGCATCGGGCGGTAGACCGAGATCCAGGGTCATCACGGGAAATGGGTATTTTTTCAGTTCGGCGAGCGCCGCCTTGCAGTCGCTGGCGATGATGACTTCGTAGCCTTCGAAGCACCAGCGCAATTGCGCCTGCAACCCCGGGTCGTCTTCAACGACCAGCAATTTCCGTGATTCTTCCGTCATCCGGATACCCGTTACCTTCTACTAGGCGTAACTGTACGTTATTTCGGTTTTCGTCGCTAATGGGCACCCGCAGCCGGAAGGTCGTCCCTTCGCCCACCCGGCTGATGACCTCGACATCGCCACCCAGAATACGCACGAACTCGCGTGTCTCGTAGACGCCGATACCCATACCGGCCTTGCCCTTGGTCGTCTCGAACGGCCGGAACAGGCGCGTATGGATGAAGTCGGCATCCATTCCGGAACCTGTATCCTGGACCTCGATGACCGCCCAGTCATCGCGCTTGAACAGCCGCATGATGATGCGTCCGTCCGCTGGTGTGGCGTCCTGTGCATTGCGCACCAGGTGGCCGATGATGGCCGCGAAACGGTCACGGTTGGCCTGCGCGGCGATGCCGTGTGCCTGGCAGTCGACACTCGGTATCGGACGGCCGCCGCTCATGGTCCCGGCGACCTCGCGCAGCAACTCGCACAGATCGACCGTCACCATCTGACGCTGATCGCCCCCGCCGCTGCGCAGGTGCGCCATCAACCGGTTCATCTTATCGACCGAGTGCTCGACCGTACAGATGGCATCCTCCATGAACTGCGGATTGTGCTTGTGCTTGGCCGCATTGGTGACGACCAGCGAGAGCTGTGTGACCAGATTCTTCAGGTCGTGCATGACATAGGTCGACAGCCGGTTGCACATCTCGAACTGACGGGCATCGGCGAGTGCGCTCGCGGCCTCCATCTGGGCAAGATGGCTGGCCGCCTGGCGGCCCGCGGTCTTCAGCAGGTCGCAGTCCTCCCAGTTGAAATGCTGCGGTGCCGGCGAGCGCGTCAGCACGATGAAACCAAGCAGGCGCTCATGGAGGATCAGCGGCGTAATCAGCCACGCGCGCGGAATGGTGTCCAGCCAGGCGGGCAGGGTCAGACCGTCGTAGAGTTCGGGATCACGCTCGTACTCGTCCAGATTGATGACCCACCCCTGCCGATCCAGAAACTGCGCCAGCGAACCATCGGCATCTTCATGCGCCTGTTCGGGAAGCTCGGCCTGCCAGGCGGCCACCGGCTCGAAGCGACCGGTATCGTGGCGCATCCACAGGATGCTGGCCGGACTCTCGATGATATTCGCGATGCCGCGGATCACGCGTTCGCGCAGACGCACGTCCGGTTCGCGTGACGACAAGGTGCCGATGAAGCGCAGCCACTCGTCGCGATAGTCATATTTGTAGTGGAAGAAATGCTTGCTGATGAATACCCGCAGGCTGGCGCGCAACTGCCCCGAGAACAACAGGACCGCCAGCAGCAGGATCGCGCCGAACAGGAAGATCACCTGCGCGACGCCACCCCAGTTGCCGCCGTAGTGGCGCACGTAATAACCGCCGGCGCCCATGGCGAACAGATAGATGCCCGCCCCCAGCAGAGACGCCGTGTGGAAGACGATGCGGCGCGAGACGAAGATATCGAGTGACCAGCGCGGATCGCGCGCCACCGCCAGCCCGATGAGCGGCACGATCAGCGCGTTGACGAAGCCGCGTGCCTGCCACAGCGCCGGATCGATGCGCTGCAGCAGCAGGGCATCCGCATACAGATAGAAGTCGTAGGCAAACATGCCGCCCACGCCCATGCACAGATACTTGATGCCGCGGCGCGCCTCGGGCCGGGTGTTGCGCAGCAGTTGCTCCACCAGCACGAGCCCGAAGATGGCGACCAGCAGATAACCGGCGAGCAGCCAGTCGATGCCGGCGGATGAGATCACTGCCGTATCGGCGACGAAGCGATAGGCCGTCAGAGTCGCGAGCAGGAGGATGAAGGCACCCGCCGCCATGAAGACGTGGCGGAAACGCCGGCTGGACTGCGGTCGCTCGGCATAGGCGTTGGCCAGCACACCGGCCAGAAAGCCGATCCAGGCCAGATCGCGCAGCAGTTCGAGCAGCTGGGATTCAAAAATGGCCGCCCGGGCGATGCTCTGATAGGCGGCCACGCTCATCCACAGGGCGCTGGCCGCGGCGGCCAGCATCAGCAGGCGCTTGCGCGACCGGCCACGCTGCCCGGTCAGCAGCACCAGTGCCAGCACCATGAAGGCGAAGGCACCCGTGGAATAGCCGATGAACCCAATGCTGATCATGCATCGTCCCCAGACGTCATCCGGCAACGCCTCTTACCGGAGCACCACCCGCCTCGCTGCCTGCGCCGCAGCGCAGTCCCCGGTACCCGCGAAGGCCTGCGTCGAGGACACCGGCCGGAGCGGGTGATCACTATAAGGGTAGCGGCCCGGTTACGCCAAGGGCC
>JAIOJV010000044.1 GCA_019911805.1 Gammaproteobacteria bacterium | reverse complement strand
AATCCCGAATCCCGAATCCCTAGTCCCTGATCCCCTCCCCCTGTATCATCCCGACGCCATGTCGCTCCTAAGCTGGATCCTGTTGTTCTCGCTGCTCGGCGGCGTGCTGAGCGTGCTCGCGGCGGGGGTGTTCCTGCTGTTTCCCGAACGGCTGCGCACGCGGTTGCTGCCACATTTCGTCAGCTTCGCCATCGGCGCGTTGCTCGGGGCGGCCTTCCTGGCGCTGTTGCCGCACGCACTGGAGGGGCCGGGGGTCGAGGATCTGCACGTCATCACCGGCACGGTGCTGCTCGGCGTGCTGGGTTTCTTCCTGCTGGAAAAGATGGTGCTGTGGCGGCACTGCCATCACAGCGACTGTGAGGTGCACACACTCGATAGCGGGACTGGGCACGCCCACAATCACACCGAGCAACAGGCCAATCGTGCCGCCGGTACCCTGATCCTGATCGGCGACGGTATCCACAACCTGGTCGACGGCGTGCTGATTGCCGCCGCCTTCCTCACCGACATCCACCTCGGCATCGTCACCAGCCTGGCGGTCGCCGCCCACGAGATCCCCCAGGAGGTCGGTGATTTCGCGGTGCTGCTGCACAGTGGTTTCTCACGCAGCCGGGCGCTGTTCTACAACATCCTCTCCAGCCTGAGCACACTGGTGGGCGCCGGCCTGGCCTATTACGGCCTGCGCGAGACCCAGGCTGCACTACCCTATATCCTGGCCATCGCCGCCTCCAGCTTCATCTACATCGCCGTCGCCGACCTCATCCCGGGGCTGCACAAGCGTCTGGAGGTGCGTGCCACGGTGCAGCAGGTCGCCCTGATTCTCGCCGGTGTGCTGACCATCTATTTCGCGCATTCGACGTTGCATTGAGAAAACTTTTACCACGAAGGACACGAAGGACACGAAGGAAAGCCTAATGCAAAACCAGGAGCACTCACCTGCCCATTAGAGAATGACCGTTCCAAGTATCTTGGGGGAGGCGGCATTCCTTCCGCCAACATGGCGCCGGCTTTCCCTTCGTGCCCTTCGTGTCCTTCGTGGTTCAAGCGAAACCCCAGCCCAACCGCTCCGCCATGCGCGCACCTGTGTCGAAGGAGGACCGCAGTACGTGCGACACGCGGAAATGATCCTGTAACCCTGAGTCCAAGTGGTGGTCTCGGTTTATTGGGTTGACCCGATCGAAATTCCTTCGTGTCCTTAGTGTCCTTCGTGGTTAAATTGCCTGAACGCATCCAGCGCGGAGTAGCTTATGAACTGGTTCATGCTGACAGTGGTCGGGGAAGACCGGCCGGGGATCGTCGCCCAGTTAACGGCGGCGTTGTATCAGGGCGGCTGTAACCTCGGCGAGGCGGCGATGGCGCGGCTCGGCGGGAATTTCTCGGTGATGCTGATGGTGCAACACACCGGGACGCTGGAGCGCCTGCTGGCCCTGGTCGATCCGGTGGCGCAGGAACTCGGGCTGCACGTGCACGGTGACCGGATCGAAGGGCACCTGCACCGGCACCTGATCCCCGACGTGCGCGTCACGGTATACGGCGCGGACCGCAGCGGCATCGTCGCGCAGGTGACCGGGGCACTGGCGGCGGTCGGCTGCAATATCCTCGACCTGCAATCGGATGTCGGCGGCAGCGAGGCCAGGCCGATGTACGTCATGACCCTGGAGGGGCAGACCGGAAACGGTATCGAGGCGCTCGAGGCGGCGCTTGCGCCGCTCGGCCGCGACGACATCGAGATCGAGGTGCAGCCCATCGAGACGTTGATCGGCTGAGTACCGTACGATGACCGTGCTCGATATCCTCACCTACCCGGATGTGCGTCTGAAGCGGGAATCCCTGCCGGTCGAGACCTTCGATACCGCGCTGCGCACCTTCGTCGCCGAGCTCGAGGCGACGCGCCTGGCCGGTCCCGGTGCGGTCGGCATTGCCGCCCCGCAGGTCGGCCGACCGCAGCGCATCGTCATCGTCGACGTCTCCCAGATGAAGCGCCCTGTCCCCAATCACGGCCACCTCGTGCTGGTGAACCCGGAGATCACCGCCTGGGACGGCTATGCCGTCGGCCGCGAGGGCTGCCTGTCGGTGCCGGACTACACCGGCAATGTCATCCGTGCCGAGCGGATCCAACTGGTTGCCTGCGATCCGTACGGGCAGCGCCTGGAGTTCGCCATGGACGGCTTCGAGGCGCGTGCCGTGCAGCACGAGCTGGATCACCTCGACGGTCTGCTGTTCCTCGATCGCCTGGTCAGCCGGCGCAACGACCTGTTCCGCCGCAAGACGTACCGATAAGCGCCCGTCGCACCACAGAACTCACTGAAAATAAATAAAATTTTCCTATAGCTACGAAATCTGATCAGCCACGGAAACACACGGAAAAACACGGAAA
>JAIOJV010000043.1 GCA_019911805.1 Gammaproteobacteria bacterium | reverse complement strand
CGTTGATGGTCTCGGCCAGTGCGTTGTCGTAACTGTCGCCCCGGCTGCCCACCGAAGGCCGTATGCCCGCCTGGTCCAGGCGCTCGGTATAGCGGATGGAAACGTACTGACTGCCCCTGTCGGAATGGTGCGTCAAGGCATCAGCCACAGGCTGGCGGTCGTACAAGGCCTGCTCCAGCGCATCCAGCACAAAGTCCGTCTGCATGCTGCTGCTGACCCGCCAGCCCACGATGCGCCGGGCATACACGTCCACCACGAAGGCCACGTACAGCCAACCCTGCCAGGTGGAGACGTAGGTGAAGTCCGACACCCACAGCTCATTGGGTCGGCTGGCCTTGAATTGCCGGTTGACGTGGTCCAGAGGGCACGGTGCGGAGGTGTCTGGCGTGGTGGTGCGCACCGCCCTGCCACGGCGAGCCCCTTGCAAGCCCATGGCACGCATCAGTCGCTCCACGGTACAACGTGCCACCGGGATGCCCTCGCGGTTCATCTGCAGCCAGACCTTGTCGGCCCCGTAGACCTGCCAGTTGGCGTGCCACACGCGCTGGATATCGGCTTTCAAAGCCTCGTCACGCTGGGCGCGTGCACTGCGCAATTGGGGGTTGCGTTGCCGGGCTGCATGGCGCCAGTAACACGACGGGGCCATCTGCAACACCCGGCAGATGGGCTCGACCCCGTAGTCGTCACGATGACGGTCGATGTAGGCATTCACGACTTGAGTCGGCGGTCGAGCTCCGCCTGCGCAAAAAACGCGCTGGCCGTCTTCAGGATGTCATTGGCCCGGCGCAGCTCTTTGACCTCACGTTCCAGTTCCTTGATGCGCTGGGCATCCGAACTGGTGGTGCCGGCACGCTGGCCGCTGTCGACCTCGGCCTTCTTGACCCATTCGTGGAGGGTCTGCGGCACACAGCCAATCTTGGGGGCAATCGATTCAATGGCTGCCCACAGCGATGGGTAGTCGGCTCGATGCTCCTGCACCATGCGCACGGCGCGCTCGCGGACCTCGGGTGAGAACTTGTTTGACTTGGTCATAGCTCCATCTTCTCAAGTGTTGGAGCCTCCTCAAAACCCGGGGCGGTTCAT
>JAIOJV010000042.1 GCA_019911805.1 Gammaproteobacteria bacterium | reverse complement strand
CCCGACCCCCGAATCCCGGCCGCCGAATCCCGAGCAAGCGCTGGTACCTGCCCATGCAGGCCGTTATCATCAACCCCCGGACCTATCCACAAAAAGCGCACACCATGGATCAGAACGAACTCAAGAAGCTGGTCGCCGCGGCGGCCCTGGAATATGTCGAGGCCGGTACGGTCGTCGGTATCGGCACCGGCTCGACCACGAACCTGTTCATCGATGCACTGGCACGCATCAAGGGCAGAATCGAGGGCACGGTGGCCAGTTCAGTGGCCAGTGCCGACCGCTTGCGTGGTCATGGCATCCCGGTGCTGGACCTGAACGCCGCCGGTGAACTGTCGGTGTACGTGGACGGCGCCGATGAATCGACCCGGCATCTGCATCTGATCAAGGGCGGCGGCGGCGCACTCACCCGCGAGAAGATCATCGCCGGGGCGGCGAAGACGTTCGTCTGTATCGCCGATGAGTCCAAGCTGGTGGACGTGCTGGGCAGCTTTCCCCTGCCCATCGAGGTCATCCCCATGGCGCGCAGCTTCGTCGCCCGGGAGCTGGTCAAGCGCGGTGGCACCCCGGTGCTGCGCGCGGACTTCACCACCGACAACGGCAACGTCATCCTGGACGTCCACAATCTGAAGATCATGGACCCGGTGCAGCTGGAAGCGGAATTGAACAACATCCCCGGCATCGTCACCACCGGCATCTTCGCCATCCGCCCCGCAGACGTGCTGCTGCTCGGCACCCAGGATGGCGTAAAGACTTTAAAAGCAGGTGCTAGGACCTAGGTCCTAGGTTCTAGGTTCTAGGGCCGAGGGAAAACCTTTTTCCTTTACCTTGGCCCCAGGGAACCTCTGATGAATTCGTCATTGCGAGGAGCGTAGCGACGCGGCAATCTCCAAGTTGTTGATCTGCCGTCGACGGGGATTGCTTCGCTTCGCTCGCAATGACGGTACGACGAATTAAGCAGTGGTTCCCTGGGACTTAGTGCCGATTGGTAATGACATGATTGCCTGACACGCATCTCCCCACCCCTCCCCCTCGCGGGTAGGGGCTCGCCGATAATATCCATCGGGATAAAAATACTATCCTCCCGGATTATGCGTCGCTCTATCCGGACTACACAGCTGGGATCGAGAGGCGAGGTGAAGGAAGAAGGTTTTCCCTAGCACCTAGAACCTAGAACCTAGCACCTGATTCAAAGCAATACCCGCTCCACCCCGCCGTTGTTGACCCGCTCGATGAAGTCCCGCTGCCACTGCTCGCCCAGCAGACGGCTGGCCAGTTCGACGACGATGTAGTCGGTCTCCAGGCCAGTCTCGTCGGCGTAGCGCAGCAGGCCCTGCTGACAGGCCGGGCAGCTGGTGAGCATCTTCACATTGCCGGCCACGGCGTGGTCGGCGCCGCTGAGGTCACGGATGCCCTGGTGCAGC
The DNA here is from genome assembly GCA_019911805.1 of Gammaproteobacteria bacterium. Classification (NCBI taxonomy): domain Bacteria; kingdom Pseudomonadati; phylum Pseudomonadota; class Gammaproteobacteria; species Gammaproteobacteria bacterium. The sequence goes on along the minus strand of JAIOJV010000042.1, from coordinate 57,923 downwards.
TCCTCCTGCTTGCGGAAGCGGATCTGGGTGGCGATGTCCGGGCGCGAAACGGCGAGTGTACCGGCCTCACCGCAGCAGCGGTCGGAGAGCTGCACCGGCTGGCCGAGCAATTGGGCGGCCACCCCGGTGGAGCTGTGGGTCTTCATGGGCGTGTGGCAGGGCTCGTGGTAGAGATACTGCACGCCGGCGACGCCCTCGGTGCCGATACCCTTCTCCATCAGGTATTCGTGGATGTCGAGCAGCCGGCAGCCGGGGAAGATCCGCTCGAACTCGTAGCTCAGGAGCTGATCCATGCAGGTGCCGCACGACACGATCACGGTCTTGATGTCCATGTAGTTGAGCGTGTTCGCCACGCGATGGAACAGCACCCGGTTGTCGGTGCTGATCTTGCGGCCGCGCTCGATGTCGCCAGCGGCGTTCTGCGGATACCCGCAGCACAGATAACCCGGTGGCAGCACCGTCTGCGCGCCGACCTCGTAGAGCATGGCGAGCGTCGCCAGACCGATCTGGGAGAACAGCCGCTCCGAGCCGCAGCCCGGGAAATAAAAGACCGCGTCCGAGTCGTCCGCGACCTTGGCCGGGTCGCGCAGGATCGGCACCAGCTTGCTGTCCTCCACCCCGAGCAGCGCGCGCATGGTCCGGGTCGGCAGACCACCGGGCATGGGCCGCTTCACGAAGTTGATGACCTGCTCGCGGACCGGCATGGCGCCGGTGGTCGCGCGCGGCGGTGCGCCGCTGTCGGGCAGCAGACGGCGCGCGACCCGATAGGCCAGCCGCTGACCGGCATAGCCCCACTCGATCATCGCCTTGCGCATGAGCCGGATGCTGCGCGGGTCGGTGATGTTCAGAAACGCCATGGCCGCCCAGGTGACCGGGTTGGTGCGCTTCTGGCCGCGCTCGCGCAGGATGTGGCGCATGCGGATGGTCACGTCGCCGAAGTCGATGTTCACCGGGCAGGGATTGAGGCACTTGTGGCAGATGGTGCAATGATCGGCCACGTCGTTCATCTCATCGAAATGCCGTAGCGAGATGCCACGCCGGGTCTGCTCCTCGTAGAGGAAGGCCTCGATCATCAAGCCGGTGGCGAGGATCTTGTTACGCGGCGAATACAGCAGATTCGCCCGCGGCACGTGAGTGGTGCATACCGGCTTGCACTTGCCACAGCGCAGGCAGTTGCGGATGTCGTCGTTGAGCGCACCCAGCTCACTCTCCTCGAGCAGCAGCGCCTCCTGCTGCACCAGGCGCAGCGACGGGGTGTAGGCATTGTCCAGGCCCGAGCCGGCCAGCAGCTTGCCGGCGTTGAAGCGGTTGTCGGGGTCGACCTGACGCTTGTAGGCGGCGAAGGCCTCGATCACGGCCGGATCCAGATAGCGGATCTTGGTGATGCCGATGCCGTGCTCGCCCGAGATCACCCCACCCAGCGCGGTCGCCAGTGCCATCACCCGGTCGACGATGCGTTCGGCGGCGTGCAGCATCGGATAATCACTGGAGTTTACCGGGATGTTGGTGTGCACGTTGCCGTCGCCGGCGTGCATATGGGTGGCGACGAACAGGCGGCTGGAGCGGACACGCCGGTGGATGCCGTCCAACTGCGCCGCCACCCCGCCCCACTCGCGCCCGGCGAAGATCTGCTTCAGCGGCCGCTCGACCTCCTGCCGGTAGGAGATGCGCAGCTCGCGCGTGAGCAGCAGCGACAGCAGCGTCTCGTCCGGTGGCAGACGAGTGGCGAGCTCCTCCGGCAGCAGATCGGTATGCGCCGCCGCGGCCTGATCGAGGTGGTCAAGCAGGCGACTCCAGCGCCCCGCCACGGCACGCAGGTGCTCGCGCGCGGCCTCGGTCTTGGCGGCGACGATGGCGCGGTTCTCGGCGCTGTCCTCGTAATCGGTGCCGGTGCGCAACTCGGGCAGCCCACCGTCGAGGTACTCCAGCACCGCGGCGATCATGGCGAGCTTGTTCTGCGTGGAGTGCTCGATGTTGATGCGCTCGATGCCCTCTTCGTACTCGGCCAGGCGCTCCAGCGGGATCACCACGTCCTCGTTGATCTTGAAGGCGTTGGTATGGGCGGCGATGGCAGCGGTGCGGGCGCGGTCCAGCCAGAAGCGGCGCCGCGCCTCGGGGCTGACGGCAACGAAGCCCTCGGCACCACGCGCGTTGGCCAGGCGCACCACGGCCGAGCCTGCAGCGGCCACGGCATCCTCGTCGTCACCGGCGATGTCGATCAGCAGCACCATCTTCGGCAGCTCGCGCCGCGGCGCCTTGGTGCTGTAGTTCACTGCCTTGATGTAGCGTTCGTCCAGGTGTTCCAGACCGGCCAGCAGCACGTCGGTGCGGGCATCCAGATAGTCCTTGGTCTCGACGATGGCCGGCACGGCGCGCCGCAGATCGGCGCCGAAGAATTCCAGGCACAGGGTCCGCGTGAACTTCGGCATGCGGTGCAGCACGAACACCGCCGAGGTGATCAGGCCGTCGCAGCCCTCTTTCTGGATGCCGGGCAGGCCACCGAGAAATTTGTCGGTGACGTCCTTGCCCAGACCCTGCCGGCGCAGCGAGGCACCCGGCAGCTGCAGGATCTCCGGCTCGCCGACGCGGCTACGGCCGTCGCGCCCATAGCGGGTCACGCGAAACGTCACCGTCCGCTGTTCGTGGATCTTGCCCAGGTTGTGGCCGAGGCGCTCCACCTCCAGCCACTGGGCGTCGGGCGTGACCATGCGCCAGGACACGAGGTTGTCCAGCGTCGTCCCCCACAGCACCGCCTTCTTGCCGCCGGCGTTCATGGAGACGTTGCCGCCGATGGTCGAGGCGTCCTGGGAGGTGGGATCGACCGCGAAGACATAACCGGCCGCCGCGGCGCGCTCGCTGACGCGGCGGGTGACCACACCCGCGCCGGCGCGCAGCGTGGCGACCTCGCCGTCCACACCCTCCAGACGCCGCCGCTCCACCTGGCCCAGTGCCTCCAGCTTCTCGGTGTTGATCACCGCACTGTCGCCCGACAGCGGCACGGCACTGCCGGTGTAGCCGGTACCGCCGCCACGCGGGATGACGGTCAACCCCAGTTCGATGCAGGCCGCGACCACGGCGCAGACCTCCTCTTCGGTGTCGGGGCTGACGACCACGAAGGGCATCTCGACGCGCCAGTCGGTGGCATCGGTCGCGTGCGAGACGCGCGCCAGCCCGCCGAAGTCGATGTTGTCGGTGCGCGTCACCCGGCCCAGGCGACGGCGCACCTTGCGGCGCAGCTCACGGGTGCGGGGGAACCAGGCCTCGAAGTGCTGCACCGCCGCATGGGCCGCATCGGCCAGCTGCAGTGCCAGTGCATTGCCCTCGGCGCGCGCGACGATCTGATCCAGGCGCAGGCGCAGCGCTTGCGCCAGCGAGGCCCAGCGTTTCTGATTGTCGAGCAGGTCGTCCTGGATATAGGGGTTGCGGTCGATGACCCACATGTCGCCCAGTACCTCGAACAGCATGCGCGCTGAGCGCCCTGTCTTGCGCGAGCCACGCAGCCGGTTGAGCACGTCCCACATCTCCGCGCCGAGATAGCGGATCACGATCTCGCGGTCGGAGAACGAGGTGTAGTTGTAGGGGATCTCGCGGATGCGGGCGGTGGACTGGGTCATCGGGGGCGGTCGGGGCACGGCGTCGGGTAGCGACTGGGACGCGCTATTCTAGCACCAGCCGGGGCGCGGGATGGGCCACGGAATGCACGGGAAAACCAAGCTGGCCAGGGCGCGAGGGCCCAGGCAAAACCCGGCCACGGAAGGCACGGACAAAACCTTTTTGGCCACGGAAACACACGGAAGAACACGGAATGTAAAACCCGCCCGATCGCCGCCTCCCGTGTCTTTCCGTGTGTTGCCGTGGCCAGTTGCCTTTTGCAGTTTCGCCGCTGCGCCCTGCGTAGGGTGCGTCGAGGCGCAGCCTGACGCACCGTCCCGCGGCCGCCATGGTGCGTCGCTGCGCCGACGCACCCTACGCAACGGAGAATACAAGGCGCGTCGATGCCAGCAACGCAACCGGGGTGACGTCGCGACGGCAACGAAAAGCGAAGGTAGGGTGCGTCGAGGCGCAGCCTGACGCACCACGCCCTAGCACCGTAACGACCCGGGCATCACTCCCGCCCGACGTCGTCACCCAGGGGTGGTGCCGCCAGACCGCCCCAATCCGGCGGATAGCGTCCCGCCCGCACCCAGCGATGGAAGGTCGAATGCACCAGTCAGCCGGGGCCGCGCACAGCCCGTGTCTGACCGGGTTGTAGTGAATGTAATCCGCGTGCGCCGCGAAATCGCGCGCATCGCGGATGGTGTGCTCCCAGTAACGCCGCTGCCACAGACCGCGCTCCTGCCGCAGGCGATAGCTCGCCGACAACCTCCGCTCCGGAAGCTGCTCACGACAGGCCTTCGCCACCAGCATCTTGATCAGGCGCCAGCGCGTCGCGTAGTCCCGATCCAGACGGGGCAGGGTCCAGATACAATGCAGATGGTCCGGCAACAGCACCCAGGCATCGATCGCGAAGGGGTGCAGCCGTCGGGTGTTCGTGATCGCCGCACGCAAGGCCATGCGCGCCCACTCTTCATACAGCCACGGCCGACGTTCGAACGTCACGAGCGTGAAGAAGAAGGTACCACCCGCAATCCAATTGCGTCGGTAGTCAGACATATCCATTCCTTGGACAAGCCGCCAGTGCACATTGACTGTAATGCGCACCAGAGAACATCGCAAGCACGGCACACTGTAGGGTGCGTCGGCGCAAGCGACGCATCACGACGATACGGGATGGTCGCACGGCGGGATGGTGCGTCAGGCTGCGCCTCGACGCACCCTACGATTACGCCGACCGCACGCAAAAACTGCAATGCGCACCAGAGAGCATCGCAAGCACGGCACACCGTAGGGTGCGTCGGCGCAAGCGACGCACCACGACGATACGGATGACCGCACGGCGGGATGGTGCGTCAGGCTGTGCCTCGACGCACCCTACAGCGCCCACGAAACAAAAAACGGGGCCCGAAGGCCCCGTTCCCGGTTCAAATCCGTCTGGCGACGGGATTAGAACTTGTGGCGGATACCCAGACCGAAGTGGTCGGTGTCGCCGCAACCGGCGCAGTCTTCACTCACCTGCGTGTAACCGGCATAGGTCATGGTGCGCTTGCTGAAATTGTACATGCCAGCAATCGTCCAGGTGTCGTACTCGGTGTTGCCGACGGCATCGTCGTCGTCACCCTGGCCGTAGGCGCCATAAATCATGGCATTGCCCATGGTGTAGGACGCGGCCAGATGCCACACATCGGCACCTTCGTTATTGGCACCCGACGAGTCGCCCGGCACGCCGTTGGCGATCAGGCCACCGTCTTTCTCGTACTGACCGTAGACGGTGATGTCACCGAAGCCGTACTTGCCGCCGACCTTCCAGGCGTCGTCCGAGCCACCCTGATCGGAGGTCACGTAGTCGACGAACACCAGGGCCGGACCGTTCTTGTAACGGGCACCCAGGCTGTAGGAGTCGTCATCGGCGCAGGTCGCCGATACCGTACCGACGTCGCACTGATCGTCGAACGAGTAGGTGAGCGCACCGCTCAGACCGTTGAAGTCCGGGGTATCATAGCCGATGGCGTTGGTCGCGCGGCCTTCACCGTTGGCGCCGGCGCCCAGGTGCAGGTCGGACTGCAGGCCGTTCATACGACCCTGGAAGCTGGTGCGGTAGAAGGGGTCGATCATGGCACCCGAGGACTTGTAGGTGGTGCTCATGGTGCCGAAGCGGACCTTACCGAAGCCGCCCTGCAGGCCGACCCACTGGTCACGGCCGCCGAAGCCGCTGGCAGCGCTGTCGCTACCACTCGGATCGATCTGGTATTCCAGCAGGAAGATCGCCTTCAGACCGTTGCCCAGGTCCTCGGAACCCTTCACGCCGATGGCGGACTGGTTGGAGTTCATGTTGATGTCGTCGCCGACCAGGCCGGCAGGCATGTTATCGACGTCGAGGTAGTCGAGAGACAGGTCGACCTGACCGTACAGGGTCACGTCGGCGTTGGCCGCGAAGGCCATGGAGCCTGCCAGCGCACCGGCGATGGCAGCGGAAAGAATCTTCTGGTTCATTGCGTATTCCCCTTATCCAGGAATGGAGTGGTTTGAAGCAGTGGTGAATCTAGTCCACCCTCAACATGAATGCAACACCTATTCGCAAAAAAACTACAATCCGTTCAGATTGTAGTTTTTAGGCAACACCGCATGTAGTAGCGCCTGCGGCCAGCAACGGCCGCCACCCCCAGATCTTGAGGGGCCGGTCACAAAAAATATTTTTCGATATCCGGAGTGAAGCCATGAGGAAACCGGCCCAAGACCCGGATTGACCACGGATTGGCCATGGAAACACACGGAGCTACACGGACAAAGGCAAACCCGTTATGGCTGCGCCACACACGAAGCAAACCGACGCGGAGGGAACGCCCCGGGGCTCGCGGAGGCTGTTGGGTTTACGTCACGCCGCAGCCGCGGCCGGACGGGGGCGGCTCAAAGAGCCCATTCATTAAGGAACTGAGTAATTCGTCATTACGAGCGCAGCGAATAACCCCCAAGCTGTTGATCTGCCGTCGAAGGAGATTGCTTCGCTTCGCTCGCAATGACGGTACGATGAATTAATCAGAGGTTTCTCACATGTTTTCCTGGCAAAAAAGGTTTTGTCCGTGTAGTTCCGTGTAGTTCCGTGTAGTTCCGTGTAGTTCCGTGTAGTTCCGTGTAGTTCCGTGTGCTTCCGTGGCCAATTTTTCTTTTCCCAAACACAAAACCCGCCACAAGGGCGGGTTCCGTGTTTATTGGCTGGGGGACTAGGATTACTCGCCGCTGACGCGGCTCGCCCTGCGGGCCGCCTCCGCTGCGCTGCGGCGTTCAGGCTCGCTGCGCTCGCCTGTCGAACCTGAGGTTCTCATCCCAGTCCCCCATAAACACAAAACCCGCCACAAGGGCGGGTTCCGTGTTTATTGGCTGGGGGACTAGGATTCGAACCTAGATTAGAGGAGTCAGAGTCCTCTGTCCTGCCGTTAGACGATCCCCCAAAATCACGGCGCAGGCGTCGTGAAGATACGAGTTGCAAGCAGCAAGATGCAAGTATTCAGGGCGTCTTCGGTACCTCAGCTCTTGACTTCAACAGCTGCGATGCTTTTGATCAAGGCGTAGATCATGCGTGACAGCTCACAGGTCTCGCTGATGAAGCGCCTCGATTGGATCACATCCAGATAACCCAATCGACAACCGATATACAGCTGTGTGCGCAACTCGCCGCACGAGCCCTTGGCGATTCGCAGGAAGCGCATCAGCTCCCGCCGCGAATCCCGCTCATAGCCTTCCGCAATGTTGGAAGGCATTGATAGCGCGGCGCGCGTCACCTGGTCCTTGAAGCCCAGATCCTTGCAGCGGCTCAATGCGGCATACAATTCGACGCATAACCGCGAACTCCGCTTCCACACTTCGAGGTTCTCGAAGGCATCCATGCCCTCCCCTCCCAAAAGACAAGAACTTGTATCCTGCCTCTTGTATCTCGTCTCTGCGCGGCGCGCAGATGACCTCAACGCTTGCTGAACTGTACTCCGCGCCGCGCTTTCCGCAGCCCGACTTTCTTGCGCTCGACCTCGCGGGCGTCGCGGGTCACGAAGCCGGCCTTGCGCAGCGGCGAGCGCAGCATCTCGTCGTGCTTGATCAGGGCGCGGGTGATGCCGTGACGGATGGCGCCGGCCTGACCGGTGGTGCCGCCGCCGACGACGGTCACGTAGATGTCGAACTGGTCACCCAGGCTGGTCGTCTCCAGCGGCTGGCGCACGACCATGCGCGCGGTCTCGCGGCCGAAATAGACGTCGAGCGGCCGCTGGTTGACGGTGATCTGGCCGGTGCCCCGGCGCAGGAAGACCCGCGCGGTGGAGGTCTTGCGACGACCGGTGCTGTAGAGTTGTTGCTGCGCCATATACGCGTTCCCGTGAATTTGAATCGAGTTAGAAGTCGAGCGGCTTGGGCTGCTGGGCGGCATGCTGATGCGCCGGTCCCGCATACACCTTCAGCTTGCGGAACATCGCACGGCCCAGGGGATTCTTCGGCAGCATACCCTTGACGGCGTGTTCGATGATGCGCTCCGGTGCCTTGGCGCGCAGCTTGTCGAGGCTGATGGTCTTGAGGCTGCCGACATAGCCGGTGTGGTGATGGTAGAGCTTGTTCTGCTCCTTGCGACCGGTCACGGCGACCTTGTCGGCATTGACGACCACCAGATAGTCACCGGTATCGACGTGCGGGGTGTACTCCGCCTTATGTTTACCGCGCAGCCGGCGCGCCAGTTCGGTCGCCAAACGGCCCAGGGTTTTACCGGCGGCGTCGACGACGTACCAGTCGCGCTTGACGGTTTCCGGCTTGGCACTGTAGGTCTTCATGACAGACGTAACTCCACACACCGACACTTGAGAAGACGCGGAATGGTATAGAAGTCAGGGACGAGATTCAAGACCGGGGCGGCTGGACCACCCCTTTGCCACGGAAGATACGGATAAACGCCGACAAAACCCGGATCGCGGGCAAAAAAAAAGCGCGACAGGGGGGTGTCGCGCTGAAACCACCAAAGGAGGATGGAGGAGTACCTAAACTACCGGCGTTGTAGAGGGGGACCGGTAATTCAGTATGTGTGAATTGTCTAATACTCCAATATGCTTGTCAACCCCCTTCCCGGGGGTGATACACGAGGCCTGCACAGTGAGGCAGCGCAGGCGTGGGAAAGTTCCTGGCCCACCCGGTGGGAGCTCGTTGGAGGAGGCGTGGACGGTGAGGTATGGGCGGCGGGAGGAGTCGGTGCGCCGCTCCCGCCGAGGGTGACACGGAACCCGTGGCCAACCAGGCGGTGTCCGCAATAACCCTCTCTTAAACCCTTCTTGGCCACGGAAGCACACGGAAGTACACGGAAAAAAGCTGATTACCGAAAACCCGGAGACCCAAGCACGGGCCGATGATCCTGGAATTTACGGATTGGGTTCTTTCCGTGTTGTTCCGTGTGCTTCCGTGGCCATAAGGGGTTTGCTTGCGGCCGTTTGTTTCCGTGGCATTCGCCTGACGGGGTGCACCACGTAGGGTGCGTCGGCACAACGACACACCGAGGGCGACATGGAACCCGGTGCGTCAGGCTACGCCTCGACGCACCCTACATGCAGTGCTTTCGTCCGTGGGCTCCGTGGCCGAGTTTGATCTTTCCGGGTGCCCGCACCACCACCCGCCCCGCCGTCAGATCCTGAGGCGTTCGACCGGGCGTCCGTTGACCAGGTGTTCCTCGATGATCTCGTCGATGTCCTCCCGGTCGACGTAGCGGTACCAGACGCCTTCGGGATATACGACCACGACGGGGCCTTCGGCGCAGCGGTCCAGACAGCCGGCGGTGTTGATGCGCACCTTGCCGGGACCGGCCAGCCCCAGTTCCTTGGAGCGCTGCTTGGCGTACTCGCGCATGGCCTGGGCATCGAAGCGTTGACAGCAGGCGCGGCCGTCCTCGCGCAGGTTGGTGCAGAAGAAGACGTGGTGTTTGTAGTAGTTCATCGCGACCGCTCCTTTCGTCGGGAGACACGATACAAGAGGCGCGCCGGATAGGACATAGCATGCCTTCCCTTAAACCCTCTCTTGGCCACGGAAGCACACGGAACAACACGGAAAAAGGCTGATTGCCTGAAACCCGGAGACCCAACCACGGGTTGATGATCTTGGGGTTTACGAATTGAATTCTTTCCGTGTTGTTCCGTGTACTTCCGTGGCCATAAGGAGTTTGCCTGTGGCCGTGTGCTTCCGTGGCCATAACGCAGAGTCCACCCGGGCCACGCGCTTGTCTCCGGCGACCCGGCTCTTGTATCGTGCCGGCATGGACCGACACTACTCCCCCTTCGATCACCTGCTGATCAACTTCGACCAGGCTTTGCGCACGGTGTTCGGCCAGCCGCTGGGCACGGACCGCGCCAATCCCGCCGACGCCGCCCCGGAGGCGGAATTGAGCGCCCGGGAACGCACGGCGTCGGCGCGGATGATGCGCGTCAACCATACCGGCGAGGTCTGCGCCCAGGCCTTGTATCAGGGGCAGGCGCTCACCGCCCGGCTGGAGGCGGTCCGTGACGCCATGGCGCGGGCGGCGCAGGAGGAGAACGACCACCTCATCTGGTGCCAGCAGCGCGTCGAGGAACTGGGCAGCCATACCAGCTATCTGAACCCGCTGTTCTACGTCGGCTCGTTCAGCCTCGGTGCGCTGGCGGGGGCGGTCGGCGACCAATGGAGTCTGGGCTTCGTAGCGGAGACCGAGCGTCAGGTGGTCGAGCACCTCGATGGGCACCTGCGGCGCATGGCCAGCGCAGACCGGAAGAGCCGTGCCATCCTGGAACAGATGAAGATCGACGAACAGCGCCACGGCACTGCCGCCCTGGAGGCCGGCGGCGCGGCGCTGCCGTACCCGGTCAAGGGGCTGATGCGGGCGCTGTCGAAGGTAATGACGGGGACGACGTATTGGATCTGAGGTCCTAGCACCTAGGACCTAGGACCTTTATTTCAACCCACCCTTGAGATTGCGGCCGTAGAAGATCTCCGCCATCTCGCGCTGCAGGCGCGCGCGGACCAGCTTCTCTTCCTTGGCCGTCAGTTCGTCGGCGCCGGTCCCGAACAGGTAGTTGTCCAGGTCGAACTCCTTCAGAAGCATCTTGGTGTGAAAGATGTTTTCCTGGTACACGTTCACGTCGATCATCTGATAGTTCAGGCGCGTGTCCCGGGACAGGAAGTTCTGGATGGAGGTGATCTTGTGGTCGATGAAGTGCTTCTTGCCACGCACATCGCGGGTGAAGCCGCGCACGCGGTAGTCCATGATGACGATGTCGGACTCGAAGACGTGGATCAGATAGTTCAATGCGCGCAACGGCGAGATGCGCCCGCAGGTCGACACGTCGATGTCCGCCCGGAAGGTGCTGATGCCGTTGTCCGGGTGGCTTTCCGGATAGGTGTGCACGGTGATGTGGCTCTTGTCGAGGTGCGCGACCACGGAATCCGGCAGCGGGCCGGGGGCCTCGGAATTGGACAACTTCTCGGAGAGTTCCTCGGAAATCACCGGCTCCTCGGAGATGAGCATGGTGACGCTGGCGCCCTGTGGTTCGTAGTCCTGGTGGGCGATGTTGAGGATGTTCGCGCCGATGATGCTGGAGACCTCGGACAGGATCTGCGTCAGGCGCTCGGCGTTGTAGGCCTCGTCGATGTACTCGATATATTCCTTGCGGTGCCGGCGGGTCTTGGCATAGCAGATGTCATAGATGTTGAAGCTCAACGTCTTGGTCAGGTTGTTGAACCCGTGCAGCTTGATCTTTTTCATCGCGGTTTTTTTCACGTCGCAGTACACCCGTTATCGTCAGGGGCCGGCCGGCCCGTCATCCACCGCCATTCGTTGAACCCCCAGGCGCGGGGCGCGCGATTATCCCACATTCGCGGCGACGGGTGGGTGATAAATCATCCGCACCACCGTTCCCTCGGGCCCCTAGACCTCCTCGGAATCGGCGCAATAGAAGCTGCGGGCGCCGTCGTGGCGCAGCGCAGGATTCACCTTTCATCCTGAAAACCGAAGATCTGGGGTGGCGCGACAAGCAAGAGGGCGTGGCCGGGTGTCGCCCTCAGGGCGACTCGACTACCTTGAATTCATGGGTGATCTCGGCGGCCTTGCCGAGCATGATCGATGCCGAACAGTACTTCTCCGCCGACAGCCGCACGGCACGCTCGACCTGCTTTTCGCTCAAGCCGCGCCCGCTGACGATGAAGCGGACATGGATCTTGGTGAACACCTTGGGCGGTTCGGTGGCGCGCTCGGCCTCGAGTTCGACCACACAGTCCAACACCGGCTGGCGGGCACGTTTCAGGATATACACGACGTCGAAGGCCGTGCAGCCGCCCATACCGAGCAGCAGCATCTCCATCGGCCGGGGGCCGAGGTTGCGGCCACCGCTGTCCGGCGGCCCGTCCATCAGCAGCGCGTGGCCGCTGCCGGCTTCACCGATGAAGGCAGCATCCTCCACCCATTTCACCCGCGCTTTCATCGCCCCTCCGTGCCGTCGCGATTCCGGGGGAAGCCTAGCACAGATCATTCCCCCTGGACCTCGGGGCAATGGTATAGTATTTATTATCTTGGGTCCGCCAGAAGACCCGAGGCAACAGGATTGCCATGAGTATCATCAAAGCCAAAAACACCGGCAACCCGTCGATCGACCGCTTCCTGGAACACTGCCATCGACGGCGTTATCCGACCAAGAGCGTCATCATCTACGCCGGGGACGCACCCGATGTCCTCTATTACATCGTGGATGGCTCGGTCACCGTCCTGATCGAGGACGAGGAAGGGCGCGAGATCGTGCTCGCCTACCTCAACCGCGGCGATTTCTTCGGCGAGATGGGCCTGTTCGGCGAGAGCAGCAAGCGCAGCGCCTGGGTGCGCACACGCGCGGAGTGCGAACTCGCGGAAATCAGCTACGCCCGCTTCCGGCAGCTGGCCGAGGAAGACCCCACCATCCTGTTCGCCCTGGCCTCGCAGATGGCAGCACGCCTGCGCACCACCAGCCGCAAGGTCTCGGACCTGGCGTTTCTGGACGTGACCGGCCGCGTGGCCCGCACCCTGCTCGACCTCTGCAAACAGCCCGACGCCATGACCCACCCCGAAGGGATGCAGATCCGCATCACCCGCCAGGAGATCGGTCGCATCGTCGGCTGCTCGCGGGAGATGGTCGGCCGAGTGATGAAGAACCTCGAAGAACAGGGCCTGATCCGCGCCAAGGGCAAGACCGTCGTCGTGTTCGGGACGCGTTAGATCAGGTTCTAGGCTCTAGGTACTAGGTTCTAGGGAAAACCTTCTACCTCACCTTGGCCCTAGAACCTGGCACCTGGCACCTGGCACCTAGAGAACCTCTGCTTAATCCGTCGTAGCGTCATTGCGAGCGAAGCGAAGCAATCTCCTTCGACGGTAGATCAACGAGTTGGAGATTATTCGCTGCGCTCACCCCTGCGGGGCCGCCCTGCGGGCGTTCTGCGCTCGCAAGCTCGCTGGTGCCGCGTCGCTGCGCTCCTCGCAATAACGGATTAAGCAGCGGTTCCCTAGTACCTAGGATTTGGTCTACCCAAACAACTCCGCCAGCTTCTGCCCTGGATCGTCGGCTTTCATGAAGGCCTCGCCGACGAGGAAGGCGTGCACGCCGTGTGCGCGCATCAGGGCCACGTCCTCGCGGGTATGGATGCCGCTTTCCGTGACGATCAGGCGCCCCGGCGGGATCTTCGGCAACAGCTCCAGGGTCGTGTCCAGGCGCGTTTCAAAGGTCCGCAGGTTGCGGTTGTTGATGCCGATCATGCGGCAGGGCAGATGCAGGGCGCGGTCCAACTCCTCGGCATCATGCACCTCCACCAGCGCATCCATGCCCAGCTCAGCGGTCAACCCCGCCAGCTCCATCAGCAGGGCATCGCCCAGGGCCGCGACGATGAGCAGGATACAGTCGGCGCCCAGCGCGCGCGCCTCGTGGATCTGGTAGGGGTCTACCACAAAATCCTTGCGCAACACCGGCAGCCCGCCGGCCGCGCGGGCCTGACGCAAATCGTCGTCGGTGCCCTGAAAGAAATCGATGTCGGTGAGCACCGACAGGCAGGCGGCACCGCCCGCGGCGTAGCTGCGTGCAATCGCCGGTGGATCGAAGCGCTCGCGCAGCACCCCCTTGCTCGGTGAGGCCTTCTTGATCTCGGCGATGACGCCGGCCTGCCCCGCTGCGATGCGGTGTTCCAGCGCGGCGGCGAACCCGCGCGGTGCGTCCACCGCCGTGGTCTGCCGCCGGAGCTCGCTCAGTGGCACGCGCGCCGCACGTGCCGCGACCTCCTCGGCCTTGCGCGTGAGAATCTTCTGCAGAATGTCGGGGACGCCGGTCATGAATATCCTGAAATCGTAGTTGCCACGGAAGCACACAAAAACACACGGACGAGGTCACACGCCCCCTCAGACACCCGTACCGCCTGGAAGGGGGTGCACCCCCACGTAGGGTGCGTCGGCGCAGCGACGCACCCTACACGCGGTTGCTCACCCGCACCAGTGCCAGCAGTTTCTCGTACGCCGCACCGCTGTCGATCACGGCGGCGGCCTTCTCCACCCCGGCGGCCAGTGTATCGACCAGGTCCGCCGCATAGATCGCCGCGCCGGCGTTCAGTACCACGATATCGCGCGCCGGGCCCGGCCTGCCGGCCAGCACACCTTCGATGATCGCGAGGCTCGCCTGGGCATCGGCCACCTTGAGCGCCGTCATGTCGCCGCGCGGCAGGCCGAAATCCTCCGGCGCGATCTCATAGGTGACGATCCGTCCGTCCCTGAGTTCCGCAACCTCGGTCGGCGCCGCGACGCTGATCTCGTCCATGCCATCCCGCGAATGCACCACCAGCGCATGCACGCTGCCGAGCCGCTGCAGTACTGCGGCGATCGGCCGGACCCACTCGCTGCTGAACACGCCCAACACCTGATGCGCTGCGCCGGCCGGGTTGGTCAGCGGGCCGAGCAGATTGAACAGCGTGCGCACGGCCATTTCCTTGCGCGGCCCGACGGCGTGCCGCATGGCGGCGTGATGCATGGGCGCGAACATGAAGCCGACGCCTACTTCGTCGATGCAATGCCGCACCTGCTCCGGGTGCAGGTCGAGCCGCACGCCGGCCGCCTCGAGCAGATCGGCACTGCCGGACTTGCTGGAGACCGCGCGGTTGCCGTGCTTGGCGACCCGCCCCCCGGCCGCCGCCACCACGAAGGTGCTGGCGGTGGAGATGTTGAAGGTACTGCTGCCGTCGCCACCGGTGCCGACGATGTCGACCAGGTGCAGACCACCCATCTCGACCTTGAGCGCGAGTTCACGCATCACCGCCGCGGCGGCGGCCAGCTCATCGACCGTCTCCCCCTTCATGCGCATACCGAGCAGGAAGCCGCCGATCTGCGCCGGCGTCGCCTGCCCGGTCATGATGAGGCGCATGACAGCGGTCATCTCCGCATGACTCAGATCGCGACGCTCACTGATCGCGTGTATGGCTGACTGCATGTCCATCGTTGTCATTCTCTTGTTACCGCTATTACTGCTATTACCGCCAAGACACCAAGACTATGTTGGAACCGCCAAGGCGCCAAGACGCCAAGAAAATCTGTACGAACTGTAAAGGCGCGGCGATGCAGAAATCCTCAGTAGGCGCTGCTACCGCCACGACACCAAGATCATATTGGAACCGCCAAGGCGCCAAGACGCCAAGAAAACCTGTACGAACTGTAAAGGCGCGGCGATGTATAAATTTTCAGTAGGCGCTGTTACCGCCACGACGCCAAGATCATGTTGGAACCGCCAAGGCGCCAAGACGCCAAGGAATAATCGATACAAACCCATAACCAGCCTTTTTCATTTTTCTTGGCGTCTTGGCGCCTTGGCGGTTTTAAAACGGTCCTGGCGTCTTGGCGGTTAAACACGCCCCTCCAGGAAATTGCGCAGCAGGTCGTGGCCATGCCGGGTCAGGATCGACTCGGGGTGGAACTGCACGCCCTCCACTGCCACGGTCCGGTGGCGCACGCCCATGATCTCGTCGGGCTCGCCGTGCGCATCCTGGGTCCAGGCCGTGACCTCCAGACAATCCGGCAGACCTTCTCTGTCGATCACCAGGGAATGGTAGCGGGTCGCCTCGAAGGGGTTTTCCAGACCGTGGAAAACCCCGGTGTTCAGGTGATGGATCATGGAGGTCTTGCCGTGCATGATGGCGCGCGCGTGCACGATCCGCCCACCGAAGGCCTGGCCGATGCTCTGATGGCCGAGGCACACGCCGAGGATCGGGATCTTGCCGGCGAATGCGCGGATCACCGCCACCGACACCCCGGCCTCATTGGGTGTACACGGGCCTGGCGAGACGACGATGTGGTCGGGTTCGAGGGCAGCGATCTCGCCGATCGTAATCTGATCATTACGGTACACGCGCACGTCCTGCCCCAGCTCACCCAGGTATTGCACCAGGTTGTAGGTAAAGGAGTCGTAATTGTCGATCATCAGCAGCATGACACCACATCCAACCCGGCTTCGGCCATGGCCACCGCACGGAACATTGCGCGCCCCTTGTTCATGGTCTCGTTCCACTCATTACGCGGCACGGAATCACTGACGATACCGGCACCGGCCTGGATGTGCAGCTGACCATCCTTGATGACGGCGGTACGGATGGCGATGGCCGTGTCCATGTCGCCGTTCCAGGCCAGGTAGCCGACCGCGCCTGCGTAGACCCCGCGCCTGACCGGCTCCAGCTCGTCGATGATCTCCATGGCACGGATCTTCGGTGCGCCGCTCACCGTGCCGGCCGGGAAGGTCGCGCGCAACACGTCCAGCGCACTCATGCCCTCTTTGAGGACGCCGGTGACGTTGGAGACGATGTGCATCACGTGCGAATAGCGTTCGACGACCATCTTCTCGGTGAGCTGCACCGTGCCGGTCCTGGCGACGCGACCGACGTCGTTGCGGCCGAGATCGATGAGCATCAGATGTTCGGCGAGCTCCTTGGGATCGGCGAGCAGCTCGCGCTCCAGTGCCTGATCCTCGGCCTCGCTGGCGCCGCGCGGGCGGGTGCCGGCGATGGGGCGCACCGTGACCACGCCATCCTCGAGACGGGTGAGGATCTCCGGTGAGGAGCCGACGATATGAAAATCACCGAGATCCAGATAGAACATGTACGGCGAGGGATTCAGGCTGCGCAGGGCGCGATAGATGTCCAGCGGCCGTGAGCTGACCGGGATCGACAGCCGCTGCGACAGCACCACCTGCATGATGTCACCCTCGGCGATATAGTCCTTGCTGCGCACGACCGCGGCCTCGAAACCCGCCTGCGTGAAGCCCGAGACGAAATCGGCCTCGCCGACGCTGCTCGCCACCGGCTGCCCGTGCCGGGGCGCCGCACGGCGCAGCAGGTCGTCCAGACGATCGAGACGTGCCTCTGCCTGCACCAGGGCATCCGCTGCAGACGGATCGGCATGCACAACGATATAGAGCTTACCGCGCAGATTATCGAATACCACCACCTCGTCCGACACCATCAGCAGGATGTCCGGGGTGTCGAGTACATCGGGGAGCGGCTCGGGCCGGGCGCACTGCGCCAGGCGCGGCTCGATGTAGCGGATGGTGTCGTAGCCGAAATAGCCGACCAGACCGCCATTGAAGCGCGGCAGGCCTTCGATCTCGGCGACCCGGTAGCGTTGCTGGAAGTCCTCGATCCAGGCCAGCGGGTCCGCGACCTGATGTGATGCGGTGATCGCGCCATCCTGCAGCACGTCGATCTGCCGCCCGCGGACCCGCAGCACCGTGCGGCATGGCAGACCGATGATGGAGTAGCGCCCCCATTTCTCGCCACCCTGCACGGACTCGAACAGATAGGAGTACGGCCCGTCGGCCAGCTTCAAATAGGTACTGAGGGGGGTATCCAGGTCGGCGAGCACTTCGCGCGCGACCGGGATGCGGTTGTAGCCCTGGCGGGCCAAAGCGGAAAAACGCGTGGCATCCATGTAATCACCCTTGTGAATCGAAACCGGAACGAACGACAGCTGCGGCCTTCAGCCGCGCCATCGCCAGACCCGCATCGAATCGCTCAGGGTGCACATATCTCAAGCCGCCGCTTCGAGGAGCGGCTGGATCTCCGTCAGGGCGTCGAGCACCGCGTCCGGGTTGGACATGCGGATGTCTTCGCCGTGGTTGTAGCCATAACTCATACAGACGATCTGGAAGCCCGCGGCACGCGCGGCCTGCACGTCGCTGACCGAGTCGCCGATCATCAGTGCCTGCGCCGGATCGACGCCGAAGAACGCGGCGGCATGCAGCAGCGGCGCCGGATCGGGCTTCTTCTGCGGCAGGGTATCACCGCTGACGATGATGGAAAAGACGTCCGCCACGCCCAGCTCGGTCAGCAGTGGCACGGTGAACTGGGCGGCCTTGTTGGTCACGCAGCCGAGCCGGTAGCCCGCCGCCTGCAGATAATCCAGCCCCTCACGGACGCCGGGATACAGGCGGCTGCGCGTGGCGGTGTTGTCGGCGTACAGGTCCAGAAAGATCGGGTAGGCCCGCTGGAACTCGGCCGCGTCAGGCTCGCCATCGAGCTGATCGATGAGCGCGCGCGCCACCAGGCGCTCGACGCCGTTACCGACCCAGTCGCGCACCTTGGCCTCGCCACGGGCCGGCCGCCCGAGTGCGCGCATCATTTCGTCGACGCAGAACGTCAGGTCAGGCACGCTGTCCACCAGTGTGCCGTCCACGTCGATCAGGATCATGTGTGGTTTTTTCAGCATGAATCTCTGCACCCTGTAGACGCGGCCTTGGCCGCGAACAGGCTGACTCTCCGAATGTACTCGCGGCCAGGGCCGCTCCTACAGGGTATTGGGTTGTCTATTTGACGGCCTTCGCCAGCTCGTCGCGCATGGCCTTGACGACGCTGTCATAGCGGTTGGGATCCCCCTCTTTCGCGGCATTGAAGATGGCCGAGCCGGCGACGAAGGTATCGGCGCCCGCCGCCGCGATCTCGCGGATATTGTCGACCTTCACGCCGCCATCGATCTCCAGACGGATGTCGCGCCCGGAGAGGTCGATCAGCTTGCGTGCCTCGCGGAGCTTATCGAGGGTCGCCGGGATGAAGCTCTGGCCGCCGAAGCCCGGGTTGACCGACATCAGCAGGATCATGTCGACCTTGTCCATGACGTACTTCAGGTAGTCCAGCGGGGTGGCGGGGTTGAACACCAGGCCGGATTTGCAGCCTTCCGCCTTGATGAGCTGCAAGGTACGGTCGATGTGCTCGCTCGCCTCGGGATGAAAGGTGATATAGGTCGCGCCGGCCTTGGCGAAGTCGGGGATGATGCGATCGACCGGCTTGACCATCAGATGTACATCGATATCGGCCTTGATGCCGGCCTTGCGCAGGGCGTCGCACACCAGCGGCCCGATGGTGAGGTTGGGGACGTAGTGATTGTCCATCACATCGAAGTGCACGATGTCGGCACCGGCGTCCAGCACGTTCTTGACCTCTTCACCCAGACGCGCGAAGTCTGCCGAGAGGATGGAAGGGGCAATCTTGTAATCCGCCATGGTCTTGGCTCTCCGAATGCGTTGCCGGGGGCTCGTCCGAGCGCGTAAAGTTGCGCAATGTACCGTATCGCGGGCTGATTTTCAGCCTTCGTGCGCGACGGCCGGCAGTACCGGCCCGCACGCGGCGTGCGGGCCAGCGCAAGGGGACCACCATGAGACTGCAAAAACGCTTGAGCCTGCTTGTTTTTTTAGCGGCGATCACGGCGGCGGCCGGGGTCCGCGCCTCCGACACGGACAAGGAACAGCGCTGGGCCGATCAGATCGTCGATGCGCTGCTGGTCGGCGAGGCGGAATGGCTGGAGGCCGACGGCCACAAATTCCTCGCCATCTTTACGGAAGATCGGAGCGGCACCCCCAAGGGTGGCGCCATCATCCTGCACGGCATCGGCGTGCATCCCGACTGGGCGGAGGTCATCTACCCGCTGCGCACCGGGCTGCCGGACTATGGCTGGGCGACACTGTCCATCCAGATGCCGATCCTGCCCAACGAGGCCGGGGTACAGGACTATATCCCATTGATCGCCGAGGCGGGGCCGCGTATCCGGGCGGCACAAACCTTCCTGAAGACCAAGGGTATCGAGCCCGTTGCACTCATCGCCCACAGTCTGGGCGCCACCATGGCCAGCGCGACGCTGGCGGACCAGGGTGACCTGGGTCTGGGCGGTTTCGTCGCCATTGGCATGAGCGGCAGCGCGCTCGACCCACAGCTCGACACCACGGCTCAGCTCGCCAGGCTGGCACTGCCCATTCTGGACCTGTACGGTAGCCGGGACCTGGATACCGTGCTGACTGCGGTACCACCACGCGCCGCTGCCATGCGCAAGGCCGGCCATGGACGGTTCCGTCAGATCGAGGTCGAGGGCGCGGATCATTTCTTCGTCGGGCTGGACGATGAGCTGGTGCGCCGCGTGCGTGGCTGGCTGGAGCAGAACGTCACGGCCGGCGCCGGAAAGTCGCCCCGGAAACCGGCAAAACCCGCATCTCCTGCAAACGACAACGACAAGGCCGCACCATGAATAACCTCATGTCCCTGCTCTTCCCCTTGCATCTGCTGGCCGCCGTCGTCTGGGTCGGCGGCATGTTCTTCGCCTACATGGCGCTGCGCCCGGCAGCGGCGACCGTGCTGCCGCCGCCGCAGCGGCTGCCGTTGTGGACGCAGACCTTCCGGCGCTTCTTCCCGTGGGTGTGGATCACCGTCGTGCTGTTACCGGTCACCGGCTACGGGATGATCTTCGGCGCACTCGGCGGCATGGGTCAGGTCGGCCTGTACGTGCATCTCATGCAGGGCCTGGGGTGGCTGATGATCCTGCTCTACATGCACCTGTACTTCGCGCCGTTCCGGCGCCTGCAGCGCGCCGTGGTGATCGAGGACTGGCCGGCCGGCGGCGCCGAGCTCGCCCGTATCCGCCAGACCATCGGCATCAATCTCATCCTGGGACTGATCGTCGTCGCCATCGCCGGCGGCGGGCGGTATCTCTAAAAAGCGACTTCAACCGCAAAGGACGCAAAGGCGCGCAAAGGAAAATCATCAACGAGTACTGAACCCAAAACTTATTTCAGCCACGGAAGCACACGGAAATACACGGAATGCAAAACCCACTGCATCCCCATCTTCCGTGTATTTCCGTGTGTTTCCGTGGCAAATACGGGTTTTGGGTTTATTTCAGAATTTCCTTCGCGCGCCTTTGCGTTCTTTGCGGTGAAAATCCGGTTTTTGAATTCCTACCCGGCCTCAAACCCCAAACCCCACTTTTACCGCAAAGGACGCGAAGGGGCGCAAAGGTAGATCATCAACGACCGAAAGAAGCTCATTCCAACCACGGCGGCACATGGAAGGTGGGGACGTGGCAGATTTTGCATTCCGTGTCCTTCCGTGTGTTTCCGTGGCAAATCTGGTTTTTGGGTTCTTTAGCAGAATTTCCTTCGCGCACCTTCGCGTCCATTGCGGTAAAAAATCACCTGGTCCCGCGGGCCGCCTTGACGGTCTCATAGGCGGCCTTGATCTCCTGGGTCTTCTCGGTCGCCAGCGCGATCATCTCCTCGGGTAGCCCTTTGGCGACGAGCTTGTCGGGATGATGTTGATTCATCAGCCGCCGATAGGCCGTCTTGATCTCGGCGTCGGTGGCAGCGCGCCCTACGCCCAGCACCTGGTAGGCGTCGGCCAGGCGGTCGCGCGAGGGCGGCGCGCCGGGACGCGCCCCCCACGAACCGGCGCCGGCACCCGCGCCGGCACCCGTGAAGGTGCGTGCGGCGCGCACCAGCGCCTCCAGGTGGGCGAACTCCCGGGCGCTGAAGCCGAGCCGGTCGCAGATGTGCCGGAGCACACGGTCCTCCTCGGCATGGATGGCGCCGTCGGCGTAGCAGGCATGCAGTTGGATCTCGATGAACATCTGCAGGAGATGCCGCCGGCCGCGACATTCGCGGCGGAACTGGTCGAGTACGGCGTCCAGATCGAAGTCCGGCGCCTTGCCTTCGTCGAACAAGCGGATGGCGGTACGACGCATGTCGGCACCGAGCTGCATGCGCGCCATCACCGATTCGGCCAGCCGGATCTCGTCTTTCGTTATCTGCCCGTCGACCTTGGCGAGATGCCCCATTACGGCGAAGGTCGCAGTGAAGAAGGCCGTCTGCACCCGTTCCTGGTCGCCGGGATCGGCGCCGAGCAGACCGATGCGATCGATACCCTTGTCGAACCGCCGGCCCAGTGCCGCGCCCAGCAGCGCCCCCAGCGGACCACCCAGAAGAAAACCGAAAGCCCCACCCAGTGCAGTACCCCACCAACCCACGCTATGCTCCCCTCGCCGTTGTCAGCCGATGCCCGCGTCATGCAGCACGGCGATCACCCCATCGACCATGAATTGTACCGCCAGGGCCGCCAGCAGCAGTCCGAACAGACGGCCGACTACATTGGTCCCGGTCTCGCCCAGCAGACGCAGTAACCGTCCCGACAGCAGCAGCGCGAACCAGGTCATCACCAGCACCAGGCCCAGCATCGCCATGACCACGGCCAGTACGAGCGGCTCATCGCGGTGCCCGGACGACAGCAGCAGAATAGTGGTCAGTGCGCCGGGCCCGGCCAACAGCGGAAACGCCAACGGGAATACCGAGATGTCCTGGCGATGGCCCGCCTCATGCAATTCGACCCGGGTCGTCGACCGCAGCCCTGAACGGCGCGCGAATACCATCTCGACCGCCAGCAGAAAGAGCAGGCTGCCACCCGCAATGCGGAATGCCGGCAGCCCCACACCCAGGGCGACGAGCAGAGGATCGCCCACCAACGCAAACACCACCAGGATGGTGGCGGACAGCCACACGGCCCGGGTCGCGACACGCCGGCGCGTCGCGTCGGACAGGTTCGCCGCAAGCGTGCCGAATACCGGCGCGATACCGATCGGATCAATGGTGACGAACAGCAGCAGTAAACTGTTCACCCCCGTTTCGAGCAGCCCATTCATCATCTCACGTCCGCTTCAGCGCACCCCGTCCGACCATCGCGGCGGTGCCCTGTCGGAGCCGCCATTACTTCGACACGCAGTGTATTCCCTGCGCGGGATCATACGCTTGCAATCTACCTGGGAACAACGCACGGCATTGCTTGCCAAGGCCCGGCGATACCCCTATAACTACCCTGTCCGCTGGAGACGTTGGGCAGCGCAGGAGACTACCGACATGGCGACCGAATACGAACCGCGCATCGGGGATTGGTATCGCACGGCGACCGGCGACAACTTCGAAATCGTCGCGTTGGATATCGACGATGACACGGTGGATCTTCAGTATTTCGACGGTACGGTCGAGGAGATCGACCTGGACACCTGGTACGCACTCGATCTCGAGGCCATCGAACCGCCGGAGGACTGGTCCGGCTCGCTGGATATCGAGCGCGATGATTACGGCGTCGACCTGGAACTGCGCGGCAGCGACCAGCGGGGCAATCCACTGGACAGCTTCGACCGCGAAGAGTGAATCCGCCTTTGCCTCGTCGGGTTTGTGGTTGAGCCGCCATCACCTTGCCCGCCACCCTGCCCGCTATCCTGACAGGCATCTTCTATACTGAGACATGACCTCGCTACCGGCGCCGGATCGGACGTGTACCGTCGGCGGTGCCGCGAATGGATCGCCCATGAGAAACGAGCAGCTGGACAACCTGCATCCCTGGCATGTCACACCCGCCTACGCGCGTCTCATCCAGGCGGAACTGGCCCCCGAGGTCGAGCGCAAGGATCGTCTGGGCAGGATCCGGCATGTGGCCGGCGTCGACATCGGTTTCGAAGATGACGGTCGGACCACACGAGCCGCGGTGGTGATCCTGCGCCTGTCCGACCTGGCGCTGGTCGAACAACTCGTCGTACGCCGCCCGACCTCGTTCCCCTATGTCCCGGGCCTGCTATCGTTCCGCGAATTACCGGCGGCACTGCGGGCGCTGGCGCAGGCCCGGATCGATCCCGACCTGATCCTCTGCGACGCCCAGGGCTACGCCCACCCGCGGCGTTTCGGTCTGGCCTGCCACCTCGGCATTCTCGCCGATCGGCCGACCATCGGCGTGGCCAAGCGACGCCTGATCGGCGAGTTTCAGTCCCCGCCGCAGGTACGCGGCGCCTGGACGCCGCTGATCGACCACGACGAGATCATCGGTGCGGCGGTGCGCAGCCGTCCGGGGACAGGCCCCCTCTTCGTCTCGAGCGGCCACCGCGTCGGGCTGGAGACGGCCATCAAACTCGTCATGGCATGCGTCACGCGCTATCGCCAACCTGAAACCACACGCCGGGCCCACCACCTCGCCTCGCATCCGGAACGCGCCCACTGAAATTCCTTATGCCGGCATCAGGCACGGCGGATATACCGATTAAAAGGCTGTTTTTCAGCGTTGTTGCGCCATGATCAGGAGCAACTCCACACAGTGTTAAACGTTGCCCTGAGGGCGCCGCTACTCTAGGGTACGAGGTGAAGACGGCACTTCCGCCGTCACAGGAGGTGAACCATGGTGAAGGTCTACGATATGGTCACTTACGAGGTCGATACAGCGGGCGACGAGCTGTCTGTCATCCAGAACTCCCCGGCACGCAGTACCGGCCATACGGACCTGTGTCTGGCGATCGGTCTGTCGCCGTCGGGACACGCGCCCCCCCGGCGTGAAGACCCGTTACCGCCATCGATGCGGGGTGTCGACATCACGGCATTCCTGGCCGACATCGACGCGAGCTGACCTCCGCGACCCGACGTGACGCGCCTGCGGACCCCGGTCCGCAGGCGTTTTTGTGTCCGCGCAGGCGTCACTCGCCGATATGCAGCAGGGTCCCATGCCGGCGCGCGACCTGAAAGGCATAGAGAAACAACCCAATCCCGACCGAGATGTACAACAGGTTCAGGCCGATGGCCGCCGCCAGGTGATCGTAGCGGACCTGATGCTCCATCAGCACCGCCCGCATCCCCTCGAAGACATGGCTGGCCGGCAGCGCCCAGGCCACGGGGTGCAACCATTCCGGCAGGGTCGCGATCGGGTAATAGATCCCACTCACCGGCGCGAGCGCAAAGATCGCCACCCAGGCCAGTGCCTCGGCACCCAGCCCGTAGCGCAGCACCAGCGCCGCCACCATCAGACCGATGGCCCAGCCCATGACCAGCAGATTGAAGAAGAAGCCCAGCAGCGGCAGCCCCAGCGAGAAGATGGAAAACCCGAACAACGGTATCGCCAGGGCGGCGGCGGCACCGACACCCACGAGCGTGCGGATGAGGCTGATCACGAGCAGTGCACAGATCAGCTCATAGGGCCGCAGCGGGCTGACGAACAGATGGCCGAGGTTGCGTGAATACATCTCCTCGAAGAAGGCCAGCGACACACCCAGCTGACCACGGAACAGGACGTCCCACAGCAGCACCGCCGCCAACAGCACGCCGGAGGCCTGAGCCAGCCAGCTGCTGTTGGTGACGAAGAACTCGGTGATGAAACCCCACAGCACCAGTTGCACGGTCGGCCAGTAGAACAGCTCCAGCACCCGCGGGCCGGAACTCCGCAGCAGATAGAGATAGCGCAGCACCATCGCGCCGACCCGGCGCAGGGCGAACGACGTCGCTGTGGTGGTCAAACCCGAGCCCTCAGGCCACGCCCGCCGGGGCGCGGGCGATATCCAGAAACACCTCTTCCAGCGTGCCACGGCCGTAGCGCGCCAGCAGGCCCGCGGGCGTCCCGCGATCCACCAGGCGCCCGGCACGTAGCATGATCACATCGTCACAGATCCGCTCGACCTCGGGCATGTTGTGCGACGCGAGCAGCAGCGTCGCACCACTGCGGCGCTGATAGTCCAGCAGATAGCCGCGGATGCGGTCGGCGCTGTCCGGATCGAGCGATGCGGTCGGCTCGTCCAGCAGCAGCACCTCCGGCGTATTCAGCAACGCCTTGGCCAAGGACACGCGCGTGCGCTGACCCGCCGACAGTGTCCCGTACGGCCGTTTGAGGAACGCACCGATATCGAGGTCGTCAGCCAACTCGGCGAGCCGGCGGCGGACCCGCGGGATGCCGTAGAGGTGCGCGTACACAGACAGATTTTCGGCCACCGTCAGACGCTGCGGCAGATCGACATAGGGCGAGGAGAAATTCATGCGCCCCAGCACCCGATAGCGGTGCGCGAGCATGTCCTCACCAAGGATACGGATGCTGCCGGCCGACGGCGTCAACAGCCCCAGCAACATGGACAGCGTCGTGGTCTTGCCGGCGCCATTACCACCCAGCAGCGCGCAGGCCGAGCCGTATGGCACAGCAAACGTCAGGTCCTTGACCGCATGGATGTCGCCAAAGCGCTTGCTGAGATGTCCGACTTCAATGGCCTGCCGCTGCATGCCGGCAGCATGCCAGTCGCCGGGAGACGAGACAAGGTTCTTGGGGAGTGAGGGGTGAGGCGTGAGGCGTGAGGGGTGAGGAGTGAGGTGTGAGGTGTGAGGTGTGAGGTGTGAGGTGTGAGGCGTAAAAGACAAACCCTTATTGGCCACGGAAACACACGGAACAACACGGAAAAAATAATAATGTAAAAGCCCAGTGCTCAAACTGAGCGATCACTGGGCGGGGTCTGTCGATTAAATTCTGCTGTGTAATCCCGGTGCTCATTTGGGGCCTATGCCTTGGTGGGGCATCAAGATACTGCCTGCTGCACCGGGCCATTACCTTCGGCGCGTCGCGACGCCGCAGCACCATGTACCGGGGCTAAGGTGCGAGACCCGCATTATGGCCTTCCATGACCAGGGTTCTGTGCAAGGCTCCCAGAGGTCGCGTCCACAACTGTCACGTTTTACCCGCTGACTCCGAACGGGTTTTGCAATAGCATTTTTCCGTGTTATTCCGTGTGTTTCCGTGGCCAATAAGGGTTTTTCGCCTCACTCCTCACGCCTCACCCCTCACTCCTAACGCCTCACAGATCACGCGCGATCCGGAAACCGACATCATCCGCGGTCGCGGCGACCGAGCGTTGATCGCGCTTGCTGAAGTGCACGGAGGTGGCGGGGCTGTTGAAACCGCCGCCGCGGAGCACCCGGCCGGAACAGTCCGCCGACACCCACGCGCGGCCATCCGCAGGGGCCCCTTCGTAGTTTGCGTGATAGCAGTCCTGGATCCACTCGGCGACATTGCCGGCGGTATCGTAGAGGCCATAGGGATTGGGAGCGAAGCTGCCGACCGGCGCAGTGAAGCGCGCATCCCACGTGCTGCCGCAGTTGAAACAGTTGGCGTGCCCGTTGCCGCGCGGGTACGGGGTACTGCGGCCGCCCGCGGCGGCGTACTCCCATTCGGCCTCGGAGGGCAGGCGATAGCGCTTACCGGTCTGCTCGGACAACCAGTGGGCGTAGGCGGTGGCGTCCTCCCAGCTGACGTTGATCACCGGACGGTCGCCGCGACCCCAGCCTTCGTCATCCGACAGCATGCGCCCCGTGGCCCGCGCGAAGGTATCGTATTCATCAAATGTCGTCTCATAGCGTCCGATCGCGAAGCGCTGCAGCCGCACCTCATGCTGGGGACGCTCATCGAACTCCAGTGAACTGGCGCTGCCACCCATCGTGAAAGTCGCCGCCGCAATCTCCACCAGCACCGGTCCCGAACCACCGCTGAGGAACTCATCGCGGAAGGTCCGCACTATGGGTGGAGTCACCGCGGCGATCGGGTCGACCTGTGCCGGCTCCGCTACGGGCTCCGCTACGGGCTTCGGTACAGGCTTCGCTACGGGTTTCGTCACCGGCTTCGCCGCGGCCTTGATCTGCTCGTCTTCCACCGGCGCGGGCTGCGTCATCTTCTCTGCGGCCGGCGGCGGGGCGGCAACCGGCGGCTCAATGGCGACGATACCGGACAGCACATCCAGACCACCGCCATACCAGAACAGGCCGGCGGCACCCAGCAGGCCGATCAGCAGACCGACGGCCAGCCCGGCCCACAGACCACCACCTCGGGTGGGTTCCGGCCGGGCCGGCGGCACGCCGGGTGGAGACACCGTGAGCGATGGCCCGGTCTGAGCGCCCTGTGTACGCTGGTCCTCGATCTGCCGGCGCAGCCCGGACACCTCCTGCTGCGCTGCATCGCGCAACCGCAAGGCATCATCGATACGGACCTGTACATCCGCCAGCTGGATGCGCAGGGCATCGAGTTCGTCACTCGGGTCCGGTTGGGACTGGCCGGCTGCAAAGGCCTGCTCCCGCCATTGCTCGGCATCGCTGTGTGCGGAACTGGCCTCCTCGCGGGCCTCGTCGAGCAACATGCGCAGGCGGGACAGCTCATTGTCGGCGGAGGACTCCGCACGGGCCTTGCGCGCGATGTCGAGCTCTTCCTGCAACGACGCCATCTGCCGACGGGTGGCGTCGATATCGGCAGACGTCACCATCCGCAACTGCTCGAGTTCGGCGGTCAGCGCCTGGCGCTGCGTCTCTGCCTCGTCGCGCACGGCTGCAACGGTGTCCTCCAGCGCGCGCCGCTCCCTCTCGTTCTGTTCCAGACTGTGACGGGCGGCGTCGAGATCGGTCTGTACCCTGTCAAGCTCTTCTGCCGCCCGCACCAGCGCGGCATCCCGTTCGGACTGATCCGCTGCCGCGAGATTGTGTCGCAGGGACTGCTCACGGGCCAGGGCGGCCCGGGCACCATCCAGATCGGATTTGAGATCACGCAACTGTACCCCAAGCTCGGTACGCAGCCGCTCTTCGGCCTGCGTCACGGCCTGCTGCCGCTCCCGCTGCGCCTGCTCCAGCTGTGCCTGCGCCTCTTCGGCCGCCGCGGACATCTCCGCCAGTCGCGCCTCGATCTCGGTCCGGGCGGTGCCGGCTTCCTGGATGAGTTCCGCCTGACTCGCCAATTCCCCGTGCAGGCGGTCACGCTCCTCTTCGAGTGCCGTCAGTCGTGCCGCCTGCCCCGCCAGCTCGCCGGCAGCGGCCTGGGCGTCGTGGAGCGCCTGCTCCAACCCGGCAATGCGTGCTGTCTCCGCCGCTGCGTCCGCCAGCTGCCGCTCGTAGGCTGCAATCGCATCCTGCTGCGTGGCCCCCTGATCGGCCAGCGCCCGTGCATGCGCCGCCGCAGCCTCCGCCAGTTGCGCTTCGAGCTCTGCCCGAGCCGCTTCCAGGTCGGCACGGGCCACCTGTAGCTCGGCCTGTAGTGCCGCATGCTCGGCCTCCAGATCGGCACGTGCGCTGGCCCGGCCGGCCTCGGCGTCGGTAAGACCTGCCCGCTCCTCGGCCCATGCGGCCTGGGCCTGTTCGAATTCCAC
This sequence comes from Gammaproteobacteria bacterium, assembly GCA_019911805.1. Lineage (NCBI taxonomy): Bacteria > Pseudomonadati > Pseudomonadota > Gammaproteobacteria > Gammaproteobacteria bacterium. The sequence goes on along the minus strand of JAIOJV010000042.1, from coordinate 29,068 downwards.
CCGGGCGGTGTCCAGCTCACGGCGTACCGCCTCCAGGCGGCCCTCGACAGCGTCGGCCTGGGCCTGCGCCGTCTCTTCCAGCTCGGCAATGCGCGCTGCGGACTCTACCTCCGCGTCCGCCAGACGCCGCTCGTAGGCCGCAATGGCGTCCTGCTGCGTGGCCTCCTGGTCGGCCAGCGCCCGTGCATGCGCCGCCGTGGCCTCCGCCAGCTGCGCTTCGAGCCCTGTCCGAGCCGCTTCCAGGTCGGCTCGGGCCACCTGCAGCTCGGCCTGCAGTGCGGCGTGCTCGGTCTCCAGGTCGGCGCGTGCGCTGGCCCGACCGGTCTCGGCGTCGGTAAGACCTGCCCGCTCCTCGGCCCATGCGGCCTGGGCCTGTTCGAATTCCACCCGGACGGTGTCCAGCTCACGGCGTACCGCCTCCAGGCGGCCCTCGGCAGCGTCGGTCTGGGCCTGCGTGGCCTGTTCCAGATCGACCACCCGAGCCTGGGCCGCGGCGGTCTCGGCCTGCAGCCGGACCAGGGTGTCCTGCAGCACCGAACGTTCCTGCTCGGTGGCCGCGACAGTGGCCCGCATGGTGTCCAATTCGGCGGCCAGCCGCTGCGCCTGCTCACCGCCATCGCTTGCCAGCTGCTGTGCGTGCCCTTGTGTCTCGGCGAGTGTCCGCTGCAGGGCGTGGTGATCCTCACGCAGCTGTGCCAGCTCGGTGGACGCCGTGGAGAGCTGCTCCTGTACCTCGCGCGCAGCCGCCTCGGCCGAGGCCTTGGCCTCTTCCAGCAACTCGCGCTCACTGCGCTGCGCCTGCAGCTGTTGTTCGAGGGGTTCGAGTGCGGCGATGCGCTCCCGGAGTGCTGCCAGTTCGGCAGCTGCGTCGGTGTGCGCCTGTTCATTTCCAGCGACAGCGGCCTCGAACTGTGCGCGCTGCTCGTGCAGCGCGCTGATCTCGGCGCGCAACGCCGTTTCGCGCTCACGCCGCTCCGCCACCTCGGCCTCGAGTGCCTCGGCCTGTTCACGGCTCGCCTTATCCGCCTGCCGGAAGCCACGCAGCTCCTCTTTGAGCCGCTGCATCTCGACCGACAGGGCGGTGCCTTCGGTGCGTGCCTCACTCAGTGTCTGCTCCAGCTCGAGCGTCTGTTCGCGGGCGGTCGTGCGCACCTGTTCCAGCTCGCCCTGCAGCTCGGCAAGCCGGGCCTGGGCTTGATCGCGCGCCGCCTCAGCGGCCGTCTGTGCGGCCTGGAGTGCCTCGATCCGTGCCTCCAGCTGGGTCGCGGTCTCGGCAGATGCCGCCGCACCTTCAGGTGGTGCTGGTGCCGGGGTCGGGACCGACCGCAGTGTCACGACCGGCGCGGGAGGCGTGTCCGGCAGTGCGCCGCCCGGTGTCGGTGCATCACCGATCTGGGCCTCCGGCGGTACGGAGGCGAATCCGTCTTCCAGCACGAACACGTCGAAACCGCGCTGCCCCAGGATGAAGGCGGCACTGGCACTGCGGCGGCCGGTATCACAACAAACGATGTACTTTCTGGTGCGCGCCAGCGAGTTCGCCTCCAGCCGCAGGGCCGACAGCGGGATATTGCGGCTGTCGGCGATGTGGAAGTTCTCGAACTCGCCGGGCAAGCGCACATCCAGCAGTTCCGCACCCTTGGTGAGCAGTGCTCGCGCTGCCTCAAACTTCACCTTGGCCAGCAGCGGTTCTTTCAGGAGCTCGTTGAAATTCGCTTTGGCCAGGCGCATGAGCACGCCGTCGGTCAGCATGGTGACAGTGGCATTGCGCTTGGCGTCCGAGACCAGGGCGTCCTCGCCGAAGGCGTCTCCATCCGTCAATTCCGCCAACTTCACCTCCTTGGCGTTCTGGGATGGTCGCCGGGTCACCATGCAGCGACCGGTCTTGATGATGTAGAAATAATCGCCCTCGCCCCCCTGCTGGATGACGATCTCGCCGGCGCGGACCGGCATGGACTCCACACTCATCAGGAGCCGCTGGATATTCGAGGGTGGGAGCTTCAGAAAGGCCTGCGACTGCAGGATGCGGGTCATCCAGTCGCCGTCTTCGTCATCGTCGATCTCGGCCACCTCGTACCCGGATGACTGATCCCAGGTGAGCATGATGTCGAGCAGACTGGAGTCCACGCGGGCGACGATCACGCTGGTCTTGGCTCGCGCGGTGACCTGGCGCGGCTGCTGCTGGGCCACGGGATGGCGGGCGGCATCGCTGCCGGCCTTGACCATACCGACAATGTCGTTGCCGGCGAGCAGATTGAGTTCGCCCTTGAGCAGATAGACCGACTGGTTGTCGCGCTCGCCTTCCTTGAAGACCACCCGGCCGGCGCGGTACTCATCCACCTGGGTCTTCTGCATGACCTCGTTGAAATGCGCCGGCGAGAGCGCATTGAAGGGCACGAGGACTTGAAGGGATTTCTTATCGATGCTTTTGGGTGCCGCACTCATTCCAGACCAACCGTTTGGAATTCCTGAAAATCAATCCTTTAGTGCGAAGGATGTGCCTGAAGACTCTAACGGGGGCTAGCGGCCGGCGACGGCCGATGTTTAAGCCCGAACGGGCCACCGACACCGGGGCGCCGCGTACCGTTGCGGGCCGCTCCGCCAGTGGCTCGGGGGCTACACCGGAGGTACCGCGTCGCGCGGACGCTCACGCTTCCGACATGACTTTGCCTCATCGGCATGACGGTCCGCAGCTCCGCATGCGGCGTCGATGCACGGTGCGTGACGACCGATCGACGCAGGAGAATCGACGCCGGAGAATCGGCCGTGGACACCGCCCGATCAGTCGTGCCGTCACGGTCAGGGGCACACCGCCTCGGAAAAATACGCCCCCGGCACGATGAGGCGACGATAAAATACTGCTATTCCAGACTCAAAAGCCTTCCACCGAAAATTTATTGTGCTATCTTATGCGGCGTTGCAAACCCTATGCTGGAAACATACGAGGAGCGTATTGAATGGCTGCGAAGAAGAAAGCTGCTGGTAAGACCGCCAAGAAGAGTGCCGCCAAGGCATCCAACAAACCCACCACCAAATCCGAAACCCTGAGCTACATCGCCGATCAGACCGGCCTGACCAAGAAGGATGTCGGCACCGTATTCGACACCCTGAGCGGGCTCATCAAGCGCGATCTGAAGAAGAACGGCCCGGGCGTGTTCTCCGTCCCCGGCCTGATGAAGATCAAGGTCGTGCGCAAGCCGGCGACCAAGGCGCGCAAGGGCATCAACCCGTTCACCGGGGAAGAGACCATGTTCAAGGCCAAGCCGGCCCGCAACGTGGTCAAGATCGCTGCCCTGAAGGGTCTCAAGGATATGGTCTGAGCCGGAGTCCGGCGACGACACGACGGCGCAGGGATGCGCAGGTATTGCGGGGCGGGAGAACTGCGTGGCTCTCCCGTCCTGATTTCAACTCAGTCCGCGCCGCGCCGCATCAGGCACCCTGCACGTCCAGCACCCGCTGTTTCGCCTGCATGAGCTGGCGGTGGCTGAGATGCAGCAGATCGGCGATCCGGCGCACCAGATACTCCTCGTACTTATCCAGCGCACCATCGATGTAGGCGACCCGCCACAGCATCTCGACCACCCGGAGTTTCTCGCCCGGATCGAGCAGCGTGTCGATCACACGGGTGTATTCGAACAGCGATACCGACGCCCGCATCTCCTGGGCGCCCAGGTCGGCAAGACGCTGCGCCTCGGTCGCCGTCAGCCGGAACTCGGCCCTGAGCAGGTCGAGAACGTATTCGCGCTCCTCCGGCCGCGCCTCGAAATCGGCGTTGACCATCTCCATGAGCAGCACCGCGGTCGCGAGATGCAGGCGATGCTCCTGTGATTCGGCGCTCGGCTGGGTACCCGGCGAGAGAAACTCGTCGATGAATCCTTGCAGTGCTTTCAACATGGCCATACCTGATGAATAGCTTCGACTCCGCACACCCCTGCCAGTCTTGGTCACGACCCGGTTCAGTCACGACAGGCGGGGTTGTCGGGTGCGCGGCGGGCCCGATCCAAACCCGGCCCACACCCGCCCCCCACCTGATCGAGGTGCCGGCTTCCGTTTGACCTCATCTTGCACGACGAATTCCGTGAAAATCACCCGCGACGCACTGATGTCCAGTGTCGAGGCCTCTCAAATTTTCTCTGCGCCTACACCACATCCGCGACACGCTTAAACACAGAAGTACGAGCCCCAGCGCAATGTCGCGCTCCAACGGGACTCCGGAGGAGGCCCCGCGACCGCTGCGCAGCGCGCAGCCACCACCGCCACCCCCGCTGCCGGCAGCCGTGCCGGAGGTGTCGGGAGTGAACACCGCCGTCCCCGCCAATCTCACCGCCTCGGCCGCATCGAGGATGCCCGCACCGCACAGACCGGAGAGGCAGCCACCGGCGGGATAGGGCTGCGCGGACTGCTGCAGCAGCGCACGGGTATCGGCGGGGCTCAAGGTCGGCCGCGCCGAGAGCATCAGGGAAACGGCCGCCGAGACCTGGGCGGTGGCCATACTCGTCCCGATCAGGCTTTGGTAGTCGTCTCCGCCCGGCGACGGCAGCGGGGCGGCCGTGCCCACATTCGAGAGCGAATAGATCCCGACAGGCCCGCTGCCACCGGGCGCACTGAGCAGCACCCGGCTGCCGACGTTCGAGTAGGAAGGCACCGCACCGCCGCGATCGGTGGCGGCGACCGTGATGACATTGTTGCAGCCGGCGGGGACGACATTGGCGACATCGATACCGTCATTGTTCCCGGCCGCCACCACCACCACGGCACCGGCGGCAACGACCCGGTCGATGGCATCCTGAACGGCCGGCGTACAGGTGCCGGGTGCGCCAAAGCTGAGATTGATGACCCGCGCCGGCGTCGGATTGATTTCAAGCTTGTCCACCGGCAGGCCGGCGGCCCAGAGGAGGGCGGGAATGATGTCGCTGAAGAGCCCGCCGCATTTGCCCAGCACCCGCACCGGCAGCAGGCGCGAGGCATGATTGATCCCGGCGATACCGACAGCGTTGTCAGTGGCCGCCAGCATCACGCCGGCGAGGTGCAGGCCGTGCCAGGAGCTCGGCTGATCCTTGGAGGGGCTCCCGTCGGGACAGGTCCCGGCGGTGACAGCGTCGCCGGGATCGCTCGGGTCAGCGTCCCAACCGTCGCCGTCATTCGAATAGCGCGTGTCGGTGATGAAATCCCGACCCGGCAGCACCCGCGACCCGTCCAGATCCGCATGCCGGAGAATGCCGGTGTCGAGCAGCGCGATCACCAGGCCGGCAGCGCCGCGTTCCTGATCCCAGGCCGCCGGCGCGCGGATGCCGTAGGTGTCCCAGAGATTCCATTGCTGCATGTGATAGGCGGCATCGTTGGGCACCAGCTGCGGGCGGACACGGCGGTCTGCCTCGATGTAGACCACCTCCGGCTGCGTATGCAGGCGTTCGATGCTGCGCTCGACGACCGCCCCGGCAACCGCCGCCTCGAACCGGAGTGTCACCAGCGCCGGCCCCAGTTCCCGCTCGAAGGCCAGCCCGGAGATGCCGGCGGCACGCAGCACCTCCTTGGTCCGGCGCTCCACACCCACGGTGGCGGACGGCGGGACATCGACCAGACGCATGATCAATCGCTGCGGCGGCTCCCCCGCGGCCGCGCCGTGCGCTGCGCACAGCAGCAGCGCTCCGACTAGAAACCACAGCCACGCGAGGCCGGCGCGAGGGGGACTACGATCACGGGATACTGATGCTGAGAAAGGAGACACTATGGACGATCCACCCGGTAACGCTGCCCCTGATAGGACAGCACGACACCCTCGGCGAGAATGGCGTCAAGGGTCACACCTTGATCGAGCCGATCTCCCTCCTGGTACTTCTTCAGATTGACCAGCACGAAGCGCCGGGACGGTTCCTGTGCGAACACATGGACGTCGAAGCGCGGTACCGGCAGCCGGCTGCGCTCCTCCACCGGCAGGTCCTGCCAGCGCGGCGTCGTCGCGCGCCAGTCGGAGGGGCTGCGTGCGGCTGTCACCGGGCGCTCCTCCGGCGCAGGTACTGCAGCGACACGCGCGGTCGACCCCGGATCGATGGGTGCGCTGGCCGTGATGGACGGCGCGGCGGATGCTGCCGGCTCGATCAGCGCGGGCGCTGCGGCAGCGGCTGCGGGCACAGACGCAGCCGCGGTCGTGGACCCGATCGGCACCGGCGAGACACCCTCGCCGGCCGCGGGCCGGGGGTCGCGTTCGGCCCCCACGACCACTGGCACCGGCGTCTGCCACGGCCGCCAGACCAGCAGACCGATGACCGTGGCATTGAGCAGCAGGATGACGGCCAGCAGCCATGGCCAACGGGCGGTCACGCGTGTCGCCGGCGCCGGTTCCTGCGTCACGGTGAGGTCCGGCACATGGCCGATATGCCGTTCCTGCTCGGATTTTTTCAGTGCCTCGAGAATGTAGGACATGGGTCAGCCGTCCCTCGCCAGCGCAGCGCCCGACAGCCGCGGACCGCCGGACCGCCGGTCGGCGGAATTCAGATGGATCAGGGTCAGGGTACCGACGACGCCGTCCGCCTCGAGCGCGTGGGCGGCCTGGAAGCGCCGGACGCGCTCGGCCAGGGCGGTATCGTAGACATCGGCTGCCCCGGCGCCGCCCGCGGCATCCGGCTGCAGCCGGTCGAGCAGATCGTGCAGCCAGGCCACATCGGCGCCGCGCGCGCCCGTGCGCAGGACCTCGTGCCCGACCGGCGGGCGCCACAAGAGCACGAACTGGCCATGCCAGTACCGTTCGATCCCCGCCAGCGGCGTATGGAGCAGCTCACCGCCGACCTCGATACCGGCCGCATCCGTATCGAGGCTGCGCAGTAACGCGGACACGCGCCGACCGTCGGGCGCGATCATCTGCAGCACGGCCGGACGGTCGAGGCTGCGCAGCTGCGTCCAGTTGCCGGCGCGCACCAGGCAGCGCAGCCCCTGGTGCGCGGCCTGATCGCACGGCTGTAATTGCCCGTCCAGATAGAGCGCGGCATCCCACAACTTGAACAGACCGCTCCACGTCAACAACTCGGAGCTCTCATCGGCCGCGGCGGTCAGCAGTGCAGCGCCCAACGCCGCCACGGGTGGCGGCGACTCCGCGTCCATCGTAGTAGGCGGTGGCAGCAGTTCGGCGTCATCTTGCAGCGGGTCCGGCGACGTTGTCCCAGCGACCGTGCCAAACGCCGCGAGCTTATCGGGCTCACCGGGCTCACCGGGGCCGGCATGGGGGGCATCCGTCGCGGCCGGCCGGGCCTCTTCCGAGGCGACACCGCCGAACGACAAAAGGTCCTGCGGGTGATCGCCCACCCGCCAGCCCAGTACCGCGGCGCCGGCGACGAGCGCCACGCCGGCGACCCAGGGCCAGATGCTCCGCGCACCGTAGCCGGCCTGGACCTCGGGCAATACCTCCCGCGCGGCACGCCGCACCAGCCTGGCATCCACGCGCTGCCGGTCCTCGACATAGGCCCCCAGCAAGGCGCGGTCACAAAGGACATTGATCAGCCGCGGCGTGCCGCCCGACAGGCGCTGCACAGCGTCGATGGCCCCGCGCGTGAACAGGTTACCGTGACCGCCGCTGACCTTCAGACGGTGGGCGATATAGATCTGCGTCTCGGCGCGGCTGAGCGAGCCCAGGTGATAGCGCGCCGTGATGCGCTGGGCGAGTTGACGCAGTTCGTTGCGCGCCAGCAGCGCCTGCAGCTCCGGCTGGCCGATGAGGATGATCTGCAGCAGCTTGGCCTGGGCCGTCTCGAGGTTGGTCAGCAGCCGGATCTGTTCCAGCACCTCGGCGCTCAGGTTCTGCGCCTCGTCGATGACCAGCACGGTGCGACGGCCGGCGGCATGCGCGCGCAGGAGGTGTTCGTTGAGATGGTCCACCAGCACCTTGAGGCTCTGGGTGTCGCGCGGATAGTCGACCTTGAGCTCGTCGCAGACCGCCGCCACCAGCTCCAGGCCGCTGAGTTTGGGATTGAGGATGAGGGCGATGTCGACCGATTGCGGCAACTGTTCGAGCAGCGCGCGGCACAAGGTCGTCTTGCCGGTCCCGACCTCGCCGGTGAGCTGCACGAAACCACCGCCTTCGCCGACACCGTACAACAGGTGCGCGAGCGCCTCGCGGTGACGCTCGCTCAGGAACAAAAACCGGGGATCGGGCGTGATCGAGAACGGCTTTGCATCAAGGCCGAAGTGTCTGCAATACATAGTGGCGCTAACGCTGGGCGGTTCCCTGGATGATCGGATCAGACACATGCCCGGGTCGACGGTGACGCAATCGCCTTGATCGCCGTCGCGCCCCGGCAGGGGCCGGCCAAAAGGATAACAAGAAACTGCGCGCGGTGAGACGAATTCCAAGTAATCCCTGATCAACCCGAAAACCGTGTTGGCCACGAAAGCACACGGAATCCAAAACCCCGCGACACCACTTTCCGTGTGTTTCCGTGGCTAAAACAGCTTTGTCTCGCCGGACATCCCTCCGGACACCCCGGCTGCCGGGCCAGGCGCCACTCAGCTTACGGTGTCGGCGGCACGGATGCGGTCCACGAGGCGGTCACGCAACTGATTGAGCTGGCCGTGGAAGAAATGCCCGATACCCGGCATGCGGATGATGTCGGGCGCGGCGTCCTGGCCTGCCAGCCACTCGAATACGGCCTCGGCCGGCACGATTTCGTCGGCCTCGCCCTGTACCACGATCCAGGGGCAGTCGGGCGGCGTCAGGGTGGAAAAATCGAAGAAGTTCACCGGTGGCGCCACCGTGATCAGTCGCACCAGGGGGAACTCGCGCGCGACCTTCAGGGCCACATAGGCACCGAAAGAGAAGCCGGCCAGCCACAGCGGCTGGCCCGGTCGCAGCCGCTGTGTCCAGGTCAGGACCGCGCGCAGGTCGTCGGCCTCGCCGTCGCCGTTGGCGTAGGCGCCTGCGCTGCCCTCCACACCGCGGAAATTGAAACGTACCGTCGCAACGCCCAGGGCGTTGAGGGTGCGTGACAGATAATCCACCACCTTGTTGTTCAACGTCCCACCGTAGAGCGGGTGCGGGTGACAGACCACCCCGACACCGTGTATGGGCACGCCCTCGGCGGGACAGGCGGTCACACCTTCCAGGGCACCCGCCGGACCGGGAATCCACACAGATTCGCCGACGCAGCTGGTGACGCTCTCGGTACCGTCATACCAGTGGTGGCCGGGCTCGACTATATGCATGATCGGTTACTCCAGGAACGGCATTGGCCACGGAACCCACAGACCAACACGGAAAGAACTCCATACGTAAACCCGGGATCATCACCCGCGGTACAATTTACGGGCCTTATATAATGGCTCTTTTCCCGTGTTGTTCCGTGGCCAGGGAGGGTTTCAGTGAGTGCCATTCGATTCTGTCCATGCGTTCCGTGGCGGGTTTCAAGTTCCGTGGGTCCCGTGGCTGAAATGAATGCCTCAGGGTTACTCGGCCGCAGCGAAGGGCTATAGTCTACCAAACTCACCGCGCAGGACCTCGCATGCCACGCCCGTCCCAGGTCACAGCCCCGTTCATCGCCGCACTCTGTGGAGCCGCGTGGCTGTTGGCCAGCGGTCTGGGGGCGGCGGAATCCGCCGGTGGCGCGGACCGGGACCGGGAGGCGCGCCTCGCCGCGGAGATCGAAGATGCCATCCTGGAGGGCGAGCCCATCTACCTCGAGGCCGGCGGACAGCGCTTCCTTGGCATCCATACCGCCAGCGAGACGGCTGAGCCACACCAGGCCGTGCTGATTCTGCACGGGCGCGGGCTGCACCCGGACTGGCCGAACATCGTGCATCCGCTGCGCACCGCGCTGCCCGCTGACGGCTGGGCCAGCCTCGCCATCCAGCTACCGGTCCTCGGCAAAGACGCCAAGTACTACGATTATGTCGAGATCTTCCCCGAGGCCCTGCCGCGCATCGACGCCGCACTGCAGTATCTGCATGCGCAGGGCGCCACACGCGTCGTCATCATCGCCCACAGTTGCGGTGCACACATGGCCATGCGCTGGATTGCCGAACGCGGCGATGCCGCAATCGACGGCTTCATCGGTATCGGTCTGGGCGCCACCGACTACCGCCAACCCATGCGCCAGCCCTTTCCCCTGGAAGGCATGCACGTACCGGTGCTGGACATCTATGGCAGCGAAGATCATGCGGGGGTACAGCGCATGGCCCCCCGACGTCTCGCTGCACTGCGGTCGGCGGGCAATGTCCACTCGGACCAGCGGCGGGTAGCCGGCGCGGACCATGACTTCCAGGGTGCCGGAGAGCTCCTGCTCACTGAGATTCGGGCCTGGTTGGCGGCCCTGCCGCGCTGACGGCAGCCGTATACCGGGGTGGTCGACCCGCGCGCCCTACAGGTCGCGTGCGTGCCCCTGGCGTTGCAACCGTGGCGAATGCAGGGCCAGGTCGAGGTAATACCAGCCGCGCATATCGACGAACTCGCGCTTGCCGTTGGCGTACTCCAGGACCACGCAGGACACGCGCCTGCCGTTGTACATCAACGCGCGGACCTGGATGAGCTGCCCGACGATATTCGTGTACCAGTAACCGGGTAACGGTGTTTGTTGTAATAGCATCGTATTACCGTCCCAAACAATGGCTTGTGTGATTCTTCGCACGCCGCCGGCACTGCAACGCTCCCCCGCCGCCGGGCCCTGACCCACAATCGTGTCCGAACACCACCCCGCTACGGGCCTAACCGCACTTCGAATCGCCGCAGTTCAGACAGGTCAGGCAGCCGTCCATCTGGATGGCGGCCTTAGTATTGCACTTGGTGCACAGCTGCGCACCTTCCGGAAAGTCGTCCGGGTCCTGGGTCGATGCGGTCTTGACGGTCGCCTCGTATTGGGCGCGCTTTTCGGCCATGAGCTTCTTCTGGTGCTCGTCCAGACCATCGTCCTTGAGCAGACCGATCAAACGCAAGTGACACTCGATGGCATCACCGATCTCCGCGACCAGCGACGGCATGTACTTGCCGCCCCGCTTGAAATAGCCGCCGCGCGGATCGAATACCGAGTGCAGCTCCTCCACCAGGAAGGTCACGTCGCCACCCTTGCGGAAGACCGCCGAGATGATCCGCGTCAGCGCCACGATCCATTGAAAGTGGTCCATGTTCTTCGAGTTGATGAAGATCTCGAACGGGCGGCGCAGCTCATGCTCGGTGCCGGCGTTGAGAATGACGTCATTGATGGTCACGTACAGTGCATGCTCGGACAGTGGCGTCTTGACCTTGTAGGTCGAGCCCAGCAGCATCTCCGGACGCTCGAGCTGCTCAGTCAGATGCACTACGTTGTCTGTGGTGGTGCCCGGCTTCTCCACGCTCGCCGGCTTGGGCACCTCTGTCTTGTCTTCCTTGACGACACTGCAGCCGACGATCTTTTTGTCGATCCTGATGGACATCTGCTACACCTCTGGTGAGTTACAAGATACAAGTGTCAAGATACAAGTGAAAAAACAATCCTCCCCAGGCCGCTGTACCGCGACCGCCATTCCGCAGGGTTTTTACTTGCCGCTTGCCTCTTGTATCTATTTTGTCAGAATTTTCCGTAATACCCTTCCTTTAGGGCATCGTAGAGATTGGCGGCGGTATGCATCTCGCCGTCGTACTCGATCTCCTGGTTACCCTTGACCTCCAGCGTGCTGCCGTCGTCGAGGGTGAACACGTAGGTGGTGTTCTCCAGGTCCTTTTCCTTGACCAGCACGCCCTGGAAGGCCTCGGGGTTGAAACGGAAGGTGGTACAACCCTTCAGACCCTGCTCGTAGGCGTAGAGATAGATATCCTTGAACTGCTCATAGGGATAATCGGTCGGCACGTTCGCCGTCTTGGAGATGCTGGAGTCCACCCACTTCTGCGCCGCCGCCTGGATGTCGACGTGCTGCTCGGGGCTGACGTCCTCGGCCGTGATGAAATAGTCCGGCAGCCGGGTATCGTCCTCTTCGCCGTGCGGCATGGCCTTGGCGTTGATGAGCTCGCGATAGGCCAGCAGTTCATAGGAATAGACCGGCACCTTCTCCTTGCTCTTGCGACCCTCGCGGATCACATTGCGGAAATAGTGGTGCGCGAACGAGGGCTCGATACCGTTGCTGGCGTTGTTGGCCAGTGACAGTGAAATCGTGCCGGTCGGCGCGATGGAGCTGTGATGGGTGAAGCGCGCCCCCACCAGCGCCAGCTCCTCGACCAGGTCGGGCGCGACCTCGGCGACGCGCTGCATGTAGCGGCTGTACTTGGCATGCAGCAGCCGGCCCGGGACGCGATCGCCGACCACCCAACCGTCGACCGTCATGTCCGGACGCCGCCGCAGCATCTCCTCGGTCAGCGTGAACTCCTCTTCCATGATCGGTGCCGCACCCTTTTCCTTGGCCAGGTCCAGCGCGGCGCGCCAGCCCTCGATCGCCATCTCGCGCGCGACGCGCTCGGTGAACTCCAGGGATTCCGGCGCGCCGTACTTCATGCGCAGCATGGTCAGCGTCGAGCCCAGACCCAGGAAGCCCATGCCGTGGCGGCGCTTGCGCAGGATCTCGTCGCGCTGGCCTTCCAGCGGCAGACCGTTGATCTCGACCACGTTGTCGAGCATGCGCGTGAACACCGCGACCACCTTGCGGTATTCCTCCCAGTCGAAGCGCGCCCGCTCGGTGAAGGGCTCGAGTACGAACTTGGTCAGGTTCACCGAACCCAGCAGGCAGGAGCCGTAGGGCGGCAACGGCTGTTCACCACACGGATTGGTTGCGCGGATGTTCTCGCAGAACCAGTTGTTGTTCATCTCGTTGACCTTGTCGATCAGGATGAAACCTGGTTCGGCAAAATCGTAGGTCGAGGCCATGATCACGTCCCACAGGCGCCGCGCGCGGATGCTGCGGTAGACCTTGCAGGCGGTCTGTCCGACGGCATTGGTCACGTAGCCGTCCGCGACCGGCCAGTCGCGCCAGAGCACCTGTTCGGGATCGTCGAGGTCCAGCGGCTCGGCCTCCAGTTCAGCCGGCTTCAATGGAAAAGCGAGCTTCCACTGCGCATCGGCCTTGACCGCCTCCATGAACTCCCGCGAGATCAGCAGGCTCAGATTGAACTGGCGCAGGCGGCCGTCCTCGCGCTTGGCGCGGATGAAATCCATGACGTCCGGGTGACCGATGTCGAAGGTCGCCATCTGCGCGCCGCGGCGGCCGCCGGCGGACGAGACGGTGAAGCACATCTTGTCGTAGATATCCATGAACGACAGCGGACCCGAGGTATAGGCCCCGGCGCCGGCGACGTAGGCACCGCGCGGTCGCAGCGTGGAGAACTCGTAGCCGATACCGCAGCCCGCCTTGAGGGTCAGACCGGCCTCGTGCACCTTCTCCAGGATGTCGTCCATGGAGTCGCGGATGCTGCCGGACACCGTGCAGTTGATGGTCGAGGTCGCCGGCTTGTGTTCCCAGGCACCGGCGTTGGAGATGATGCGGCCGGCCGGGATGGCGCCGCGACGCAGCGCCCAGACGAACTGCTCGTACCAGGTCTCGCGCAGCTCGGGGGTGACCTCGACCTCCGCCAGGGCGCGCGCGACGCGCTTGTAGGTGTCATCGATCACATGGTCGACCGCCTGGCCGGTCTTGGTCGTCAGGCGGTATTTCTTGTCCCAGATGTCCTGGGACGCGGGCTGCAGAGGAATTTCTCTGGCCGTGGTGGCGACGGCCTTGAGGTGTGCGGGCTTCATCGAACCTCCTGGTTCCCTTTTGTTTTCGTTTCGCCCGGGGCGTGCGGCGAAACGGGAGTCGGGTCGGCACCAACATCTCGATCGGGGGTGCCGGGAGACCCAACCGACACACAACATATTGTGTCGTGCCGGTGTAGGTTAGGTGGCCGCAAGTGGACTGTCAATAGGCCGGACGTGTATTTATTATATATATAATTCAATAAGTTAATATCGATGCAGCCGCCCTATACCAGTTTGCAGCGGCCCTGCCAAGCCCTTCATCGTACAGAAGCGAACCACTATATATTGTGGTTCTAATATACCCACCAACGACCTCCGTAAAGCCTTGAAATCTACCATGCCAGCGGATACCAAAACCTGGATGGCGCTTACTGAAACCACCTTGGCCACGGAAGCACACGGGAAAGACTCATTGATAAAGCCCGAAAACCACACCACGAGCGCAGCACCGGGTTTGGTCAGGATTTGTCGGGGTTCAGCCGACCTGCGGCGAGCACAGGTGACCCTGGATGAAGCGTAGTCCCCTCCAGCCGCCGCCTCAACCCCGCCCCTTGATGTTCGCCCGCGCCGCTCCCATATGAGTTGCAGACCGCGCTTCCAGCGAAGCGCCAATCCAACCGAGGACAACGACTATGAGCATGGTCCGTTATGAACCCTGGGGGCTGCTCAATCAGCTCCACAGCGAAATCGATCAGATGTTTTCACCGCAACACCGCCGGGCGGGCGCGGAGGACGGCAGCGTCGCGGCCAGCGACTGGGCGCCGGCCGTCGATATCAAGGAAGAACCCGAGCGCTTCGTCATCCACGCGGACATCCCCGGTGTCGATCCCAAGGACATCGAGGTACGGATGGAGAATGGTATCCTCACCATCCAGGGCGAACGCCTGTCCGAACAGAAGGAAGAGCGCGAAGGCTACAAGCGCATCGAACGGGTGCGCGGCAGTTTCTTCCGCCGCTTCAGCCTGCCGGACAGCGCCAACGCCGAGGCGATCAGCGCCAAGTGCCAGCAGGGTGTGCTGGAGGTGGTGATCCCGAAACAGGAGAAGGTGCAGCCGCGCCGCATCCAGGTCGAGGTCTGAGGGAACCGACCCCGCGCCGGACAGCCCGGCGCGGGGTTACCCGTCTGAACGGCAGATGATCGGACTATGGAATTCAAGGACTATTACGCGAGCCTCGGCGTCGCCAAAGACGCGACTGCGGACGAGATCAAACGCGCCTATCGCAAGCTGGCGCGCAAGTATCATCCGGACGTCAGCAAGGAACCGGATGCGGAGGCCCGCTTCAAGGAGATCAACGAGGCCAACGAGGTCCTGAAGGACCCCGAAAAACGCGCGGCCTACGATCAGCTCGGCAGTCAGTGGCGCAGCGGCCAGGAGTTCCGGCCACCGCCGGACTGGGACGCCGGCTTCGAATTCAGCGGCGGCGGCCCCACCGGTGCCGACGCCCACCAGTTCAGCGATTTCTTCGAGACGTTGTTCGGCATGGGCTCGCCGTTCGCCGGCCATGGCGCGCATCCAGGCCGCCATGGCCGCCATGCCCTGCGCGGCGAAGATCATCATGCGAAGATCCTCATCTCACTGGAGGACAGCTTCAGCGGCGCGCAGCGCAGCATCCAGCTGCAGGCGCCCGCAGTCGATGCGCACGGGCGGGTGAGCCTGCGCCCGCGCACGCTGAATCTGCGCATCCCCAAGGGTATCGGTGCCGGCCAGAAGATCCGCCTGGCCGGCCAGGGCGGGCCCGGCGGCAGCGGCGCAACCGCCGGCGATCTCTATCTCGAAATCGAATTTGAACCTCACCGGCTGTTCCAGGTCGAAGGACGCGACTTGTATCTGAGCTTGCCGCTGGCACCCTGGGAGGCGGCGCTCGGTGCACGCGTCCAGGTCCCGACGCCGGCCGGGCGCGTCGAGGTCAAGGTGCCGGCCGATGCCCAATCGGGCCAGAAGCTGCGCCTCAAGGGCCGTGGCCTGCCGGCGCAACAGCCGGGCGATCTGTTCATCATCCTGAAGCTCGTCAATCCGCCGGCGAGCGACGCCCGCGCACGCGAGCTCTACCAGCGTATGGCGGACGAAGTACGCTTCGATCCGCGCAGCGCCTGGGAGTCGACCGATGCCAAGAACTGATCTGCCGGACATGCTGTTACTGGACCAGCGCCTGGAATTGACGCTGCTCGATCTGAGCGAGGCCTGCGGCCTGCACGCCGAGCGCCTCATCGAGATGGTCGAGGCGGGCGTGCTCGAAGCGCACGGTGCCGCACCCGCTGCCTGGCGCTTCGATGCCATCGCGCTGGAACGCATACGCATCACCCAGCACCTGCAGCGCGATCTCGGCATCGACTTCGCCGGCGCGGCGCTGGCGCTGGATCTGCTCGAGGAGGTACGCACGCTGCGACGTCGCGTGCAGCTGCTGGAACAGTTGTTCGATCCGCTTTGACGCCCCGGGGGCAACCGCCACAGCCGCCCCCTGCGGGCAAACGCTTCACCGCCAGGAGGACTGTCATCATGAGCACCTTTGATACGGTTACGGAGAATCTCGGCCGCGCCTGGGACAACCTTGCCGAGGGTTGGGCCGAGGGCTGGCGTGAGCTGCGCACACGCGCCGGCTCGGCCATCACGCGCTTCAATCCACTCGCCCGGCGCGGCACGCTCGAGACCGCCGAGGAGCAGATCATGCAGCGTGCCCCACGCTGGGGATTCATGGCCGCGGATGTACGCGAAACGGCGACCGAGGTGCACGTGCGCATCGAGGCGCCAGGCATGGAGGCCGATCAATTCGACCTCAGCGTGGACCACGGTGTGCTGCGGGTACGCGGCGAAAAGCATGTGCAGCGTGAATCCCAGGAAGGGCGTTTCCGCGTCCTGGAATGCGCCTACGGCAGCTTCGAACGCACCATCGCCCTGCCTGCCGAGGTCGACGACAGCCGCGCGAAGGCCCGCTACCGGCGTGGTGTGCTGGAGGTGACGCTGCCGCGGACGCGGGCGGCGGGCCGCAACCGCATCGACGTACAGGGATGAGGGCTGCGTCTGTCAGGCCGCAGCGGATGCGCCGCGCCCGCCGGCTGCTTCTGAGTGTGGCGCTGACGTTGATTCCGACCCTCTCCCTGCCACTGGGCGCCACCGCTGCGCTGCCCATGGCCGTGGACGGCCAGCCGCTGCCGACGCTCGCCCCCATGCTGCAGCAGGTCACGCCCGCGGTGGTCAACATCGCCACCGTTGGCCGCGTGCGTATCCAGCAGAATCCGCTGTTGAACGACCCCTTCTTCCGGCGCTTCTTCGAACTCCCCGACCAGCCGCGCGAACGCCAGACCCAGAGTCTCGGCTCGGGCGTGGTGGTCGACGCCGAGCAGGGCTATGTGCTCACCAACCATCATGTCATCGACAAGGCCGAGCAGATCCGCGTCATGCTGAGCGACGGCCGCAGCTTTGAGGCCGAACTGATCGGCACCGATCCGGAGTCCGATGTCGCCGTCATCCACATCCCTCCGGAGCACCTCACCGCCCTGCCGCTGGCGGATTCCGACGCACTGCGGGTGGGCGATTTCGTGGTCGCCATCGGCAATCCCTTCGGCCTCGGCCAGACGGTGACCTCCGGCATCGTCAGCGCCCTGGGCCGCAGTGGCCTCGGTATCGAGGGCTACGAAGACTTCATCCAGACGGACGCCTCCATCAATCCGGGCAACTCCGGCGGTGCACTGGTGAATCTGCGCGGTGAACTGGTCGGGCTGAACACGGCCATCATCGCGCCAGGCGGCGGCAACGTCGGTATCGGCTTCGCCATCCCCGTCAACATGGCGCACGAGATCATGACCCAGCTCATCACCCACGGCGAGGTCAGCCGCGGCCAGCTGGGCATCACCGCCCAGGACCTCACCCCCGAGCTGGCCCAGGCCTTCGGCCTGCAGCCACAGCGCGGGACGGTCGTCGCCGCCGTCACCAAGGACTCGCCGGCCGCGCAGGCCGGCGTCCGTGTCGGCGACGTCATCGTCAGCGTCAACGGCCGCGGCGTGGAATCCGCCGCCGATGTGCGCAACCGCATCGGCCTGTTGCGGGTCGGCGAACGGGTCACGCTCGAGGTCCTGCGTGACGGCACCCGGAAGCGGATCGAGGCCGTCATCAAGGCGCCCGACCTGACCCGGCTGGACGGCAAGACCCTGCACCCGCGCCTGGCCGGCGCGCAGTTTTCTAATATTGAGGAAGGCATGCCGCAGTACGGCCGCGTTCAGGGGGTGTTGCTGGCCGAACTCGATCCCCGCGGGCCGGCGGCCCACACCGGTCTGCAACCGGGTGACGTGGTCGTGTCGATCAACCGCATACCTCTAAGCAATATCAACGAGATGGAAGAAGCCGCCCGGCGCAGCAGGGGCTCCGGTCTGCTGCTCAACGTGCAGCGTGGTGGGGCCGCGATGTTCCTGCTGATCCGCTGAGCAACGGCCCGGGCCGCCGACCCCGGTACCCGCGCATGTCATTAGTTTATTTTATGGGGTCGCTAAAGGTTGACTAAATTGGTCAGATAATCTATATTAGCAACCACTAAACAACCCAACCAGCGACCATAGGAGGCACCATCATGGCTCAACTGATTCCTGGCTTCCCCGGCGACGGCATCGTGACCGTCAACCGTGTCATCCTGAAGGAAGGCTATACCCTCGACGAGCTGCAGGAGCGCGTTGCGGTGCTGTGCGAAAACGTCAAGACCTACCACTCAGAGACCGGCTTCATCGGCGGCTTCGTCTGTCTGAACAGTGGCACCATCTCCAACGAGGGTTCCACGATCGGTCAGGCCGTTGCCAATCCCCTGAAGGACAAGGAGGCGCTGATCATCACCTTCTGGGATACCTTCGAGAACCACGAGAATTCGCACAAGAGCGAGACCTTCCAGCCGCTCTTCAAGCATGTGCTGGAACTGTGCGAGAACGGCAACGAAGAGACCGTCTACACGATGATGTGGTCGGGTAAGGCTTATGATGCCGCGACCGCGAAGGCCGCGCAGGAAGCGAAGCTGAAGTACGCCTGACCTGCTGCACCCCGGGCCAGGGCCCGGAGTGGCAATGACGAGGGGGACAGATTTTCCGATCTGTCCCCCTGTTTGTTTGCGCACCGGGCTGCGGCGTTGCGCAACCACCCTGGAGCGTTCGTTTCAGCTACGCAATCCACGCAGGATTCTTTGTCCTGAAAACCCAGTGGCCACGGAAGCACACGGAAGTACACGGAATGTAAAACCTGCTCCAGACCCGCCTTCCGTGTTTTCCCGTGTGTTTCCGTGGCAATGAAGTTCTTTATCCTGAAAATCCATTTGCCACGGAAACACACGGAAGTACACGGAATATAAAACCCGCCCCATCCCCGCCTTCCGTGTTTTTCCGTGTGCTTCCGTGGCGATGAAATCTTTTATCCTGAAAAGCCATTTCAGTCGCGGCGGTCGTGGTGCGTCAGGCTGCGCCTCGACGCACCCTGCGGGGTGTCGCCTGTGTGAGCGATACGCCGTAGCTACTCGGCGATGCGCAGATCACGCAACGGTCGTGGCGCCGCGTCGCCCGGTCCCTTGACCGCCACCAACAGCCGGCTGTCCGTGGGGCTCGGACCGAAGCCGTCGGAGGACACGACTGTCCACAGGCGCACGCGATGCAGGCCGGGACTCAGGCGCATCTGGCCGCGCTGGGCCCGCCAGCTCGACTGGTCGCGGAACTCGAGTACCGGCTGATCGTCGACCTGCAGCCAGGCGCTCATGCGCGTGGCTACGTTGAGGCCGCCCTCGCGGGCCGGCTTCGGATGCAGGACGAACTCGTACTCGCCCGCCGCCCGCACCGGCAGTTCCCCCTCCAACAGCAAGCCGACATAGCGATAGCTCGCCGGATCGCGATAATTCGAGAACAGGCCGGCGTCCGGCACGTCGTAGGCAGATGGATCGAAGGACAGTTCTTCCGTATCCGAGATCCGCCCCTCCACTGTCGCCGCAGCGGCCGGCGGGCGCTCACCCAGGGGTTCGTTGCGGATGTAGTAGCGGACGTGGGCGCCGTTCTGCACGGGCGCGGCCTCGACATAGGGGACGGCTGCCACGGCGGGCGCAGGCGCGGCGGCAGGTGCCGGTGCCGGCGGCGCGGCCGTCTGCTGCTCGCGCAGCAGTTGCCGCAGCTCCTGGATCTCGTTCTCCAGGCGCTGCAGCCGCTCATCGGCAGTCTCCGCCATCACGGCCGGCAGCTGCAGACCCACCAGCAACGCGACCGCCCAGCCCATCCCACGCACCCGGTCCATGCCCATCGTCACTCCTCGTCGGTTGTCATTCGTCCAGCTGGTAGCGCTTGATCTTGCGCCACAGTGTCGACTTGTCGATCCCCAGGATCTCCGCACTCAGCGCCCGGTCACCATCGGTCTCGCGCAGCGTCTTCTTGATGAAGTACGCCTCGATCTCGTCGAGGCTCTGCGGCGCCATGTAGTCCAGTGCCTTGCCGATCGGCTCACCGCTGTTGGCGATCTCGGGCGGTAGCAGGTCGACATCGATCATGTCGCCCTCGGAGAGGATGATCATACGCTCCAGCGTGTTTTCGAGTTCGCGCACGTTGCCCGGCCACTCATAGCGCATCAGCGCCCCCAGCACGCGCGTGGTCACGCCACGTACCTGCTTGCCCAGGCG
This sequence comes from Gammaproteobacteria bacterium, assembly GCA_019911805.1. Taxonomy (NCBI): domain Bacteria; kingdom Pseudomonadati; phylum Pseudomonadota; class Gammaproteobacteria; species Gammaproteobacteria bacterium. The sequence goes on along the minus strand of JAIOJV010000042.1, from coordinate 8,765 downwards.
GGCCGAGATGCGCGCGGTCAGATGATTCACCAGCAGCGGGATGTCGTCGCGCCGTTCATGTAACGGCGGGATATGGATCTCGATGACCTTGAGGCGGTAATACAGGTCCTCGCGGAACTCACCGGCGGCGATCAGGTCCTGGATGATGCGGTTACTGGCGGCCAGCACGCGTACATCGACGCTGCGCGGCGTAGTGTCGCCCATGCGGTAGAAGGCCCCGTCCTGCAGCACCCGCAGCAGCTTGGCCTGCAGCGACAGCGAGGCATTGTTGACCTCGTCGAGAAGCAGTGTACCGCCGTCGGCGGCCTCGAACAGGCCGGGCTTGTTGCGGTCGGCGCCGGTGAACGCCCCCTTCACATAACCGAACAACTCGCTCTCGATGATATTCTCGGGGATGGCGGCGCAGTTGATGGCGACGAAGCGCTTGTCGCTGCGCTTGCTCTGGGCGTGGATCTGCTGCGCGACCAGCTCCTTGCCACAGCCGCTCTCGCCGGTGATCAGCACGGTGCAGTCGTACGCCGCCGCGGCATCGATCAGCCGGCGCATGTGTACCACCGCCTGCGAGCGCCCGATGAAGCCCTCGCTCTCGCGGATCAGCCGGTTCTGTTCACGCAACTCGCGGTTCTCGCGGCGCAGCTGATAATGCTCCAGGGCACGTTCGGCGACGCAGCGCAGCTCCTCGTTGTCGAACGGCTTGCGGATATAGTCGAAGGCACCGGCCTTGAGCGCCTCCACCGCCGACTCGACGGTGGCGTAGCCGGTGATCATGGCCACCTGGGTAAGGGGGGAGTGCGCCCGGGCGAAGCGCAGCAGCTCCAGGCCATCGATGCGCGGCATGCGCAGATCGGTGACCAGCAGCGCGACATCATGGTTCTCCAGATAGTCGAGCGCATGCTGCGAACTGTCCGCCTGCACCACCTCGACATCGAGTTTCGCGATGACGCTCGCCACCAGTTCGCGCATGGCCGCGTCGTCCTCACAGACCAGCACCAGCGGGCGTGTGCCGCCCGCCACCTTGATCTTTTCGACGGGCGCCGCGCTCATCCTGAACACCCCTTTCCGGCCACGGAAGACACGGACAAAATCTTTTCAGGTACGAAACCCACGCAAGATTTTTTGTCTTGAAAAACCCGTTTCGGCCACGGAAGCACACGGAACAACACGGAAGGCGGGGCTGGGGCGCATTTTACATTCCGTGTCCTTCCGTGTGCTTCCGTGGCGAATACGGTTTTTGAGCTCATTGCAGTGCCGCCTCCGCCCGCACATGGGGAAGCTCGACGACGAAACGCGCGCCGCCCTCGAAATCGCCGTCATAGCGGATGGACGCGCCGCGCCGGATCAGCATGGCGTGGCAGATGGCCAGTCCCAGGCCGGTGCCGCTGCCCACGTCCTTGGTAGTGAAAAAGGGATCAAAGATGCGGCCGCGGATGTCGCGCGGAATGCCGGGGCCGTTGTCCTCGACGCTCATGACCACCCGCCCCTGGTCGCCCAGGCGCGTGCGTATGGCGATGGCCGGACCGGGACGTCCCGCCAGCGCCTGGATGGAATTCGACAGCAGATTCACCAGCACGATCTCCAGCTGCCCGCAGCCTCCCTCGACGAGCGGCTCGCCCGGCAGCAGATCCAGTTCGATCTCGATGTTGTAGCGCTTCATCCGGCAGCTGACGAAGGTCTCGATGACGCTGCGGATGGTGCTGTTGATGTCGCACACCTCCTTGGTGCACTTGTCGCGGCTGCGCGCATAGTGCAGGAGATCGTCGATGATGCGCGAGCAGCGGCGCGCCTCGTCGCAGATGACGCGGGTCCATTCGAGGAGCTTCTGCTCGTCGCCGACGGCATCGCGCAGCAGCTGGGCGTAGCCGAGGATACTGCCCAGCGGCGTGTTCAGCTCGTGCGCCACGCCGGCCGCCAGCTCGCCCATGGCGACCAGCTTCTCCTGGTTGTAGACGTTCTCCTGCAGGCGCTTGTACTCGCTGATGTCCTGCAGGGTGATGACCGCGCCCATGTCGGCGCCGGTCTGGGTGATGAACGACAGGTTCAGCGACAGGTTCCGCAGCGCGCCGCCGACGCGGGTCTCGATCTCCTGGTTGGCGATGCGGCGCTTGTACAGGAAGGCGTCGCGCAGCAGATCGCGGTCGGTCTCGGACAGCGTCAGCAGGTCGAACAGGCTGCGCCCCACCAGCTCGTCCTCGGTCATGCCGAACATGGATTCGGCCAGCGAGTTGACGGCATTGACGCACAGGTCGTCGTCCACGCTCAACAGCGTTCCCGGCAGGCTCTGCAGGATCGCGTTGATGCGGTTGCGCTCCGTCAGCACGCGGTTCTGGCACTCCTCGACGGTGGAAAACACCCGCCGCAGGGCCGACACCATGAGGTTGTAGTCGCCGACGAACTGGCGCAGGTAGGGGTCCCGCAGCTGGCCGACATCGACCTGCTGCAACGTGCCTTCCTGCGCATCCAGCATGTTGGCGTGCATGGCCGTCAGCACCTGGCGGTAGCGGACCATGCGGTAGGTGAGGAACAGCAGGCCGAACAGCAGCAGTGCGACCGGCACGATGACCACCACCAGAGGCAGCTGCACGGCGCCGCCCGAATGGAACAGCAGCAGCGCGGCGACCACCAGGCCGGCCGCGCCCACCAGCCAGCCCAGCGCGCAGTCGATACGCGCCCGCCGCTCGCCGGAGGCATTGCCGCTATGCATGACCGTTGAAATGGCGCACCTCCGCTGACAGCACGGCAGCCGGCCGCGCGCGGCGGCCGGCTGCCCCATCGATCATGCCGTCCCTGGCGATGGATGCGTCGTCGTCAGAAGATCAGCTGCAGCCCCAGGGTGGCCTGGTCGTAGTCGCGCAGCGACTGGATGGTCGGATGCTGGCGGTCGAATTCGACCGTCGCATACTCGAAGGTCACCTTCAGCTGCTGACCGTTGATGTAGTAGTTGGCGCCGACGCTCTTCCACTTGTTGTCGTAGAAGCCGTCGTCGATGCCGTAGTCCAGATCCTCGTAGCGGGCGAAGAACTGCAGGCGGCCGAGGCCCACCTTGTTGGGAAGCAGGTAGCCGAACTTCGCGTAATAGCCTTCCAGCTCTGTGGTCACCGGCAGCAGCGGATCGGGATCCGCGTTGATGGCGTCATCGACGCTGTAGTCCATCTTCGCCGCCGAGGCCGTGAACGTGCCCGCGGTCGTAGGATACTCGAAGAACGCGTCGGCGGTCCATGCGGTGTAGTCGCGCGAATCCCGGCGGTTGGTGAAATCCGCGTAGGCGACGTCGGCCTGGTAGTCGTAGGCCGCCCCGACGGTGAAGACCTTGCGGGTGCCCAGGTAGGTGCCGCGGTAACCGTAGTCGAATTCCGGCTCCAGCAGCGACACATGGGCGCGCGCGGTCAGGCGCGGGGAATCCTTCACCACTTCGTCGGCCTCGCGGCCGTCGGAGGCCATCAGGCGGTACTGGAACATGCCGTCGGCCAGGTTGCCCCACATGGCCACGCCGGTGTCGCGGGTACCGCCGAAGGGCGTGTAGGCGATGGTCTCGGCACGGTCCAGGGTCAGCGGCTCCAGGCAGGCCTCGAGATTCTCGCGGGTGAAGGTGTTCTTGAAGCGGCCGGCGATGAAGCGCAGGCTGTCGGTCCAGTCGAAGGTCACGTAAGCGTCGCGGTAGTAGACGTTGCGGTCGTCCTGGCCCGCGCGGCTGTCGCTGCCCGCCTCGAGCTGGGCGTAGAAGCCGACGTAGTCGTTGTACTGTCCCGACAGCGTGATGCGGTTGCGGCGCAGGAAGAAGTCCGTGGTCTGGCCGGAATCGTTCGCCGAGGTGTAGTCGCGGCCCTGCGCCCAGATCTGCACGGCGTAGTTCAGCGTCACGAAACCCTCGTCGCCGTAGTTGATGGTCGGGCCGGCGTGCGCGCCGCCCGCGGCGGCGGCCGCCGCGACGGCCAGCGGCAGGATACGGCGGTGGATGCGGCGATCGGATGTTGTGCTTGTCATGTGTTCACTCCCCCGTGGTGTTCGACAGCTTCTGGTAAGCATCGACCATGCTCTGGGCGTCGCCCGAGGTATGGCAGCTGAAGCAGGTCGTCTCCGGCTTGCCGCGCGGGTTGGCCACCAGTCCCGAGTGGGCGATGTCCTGCTTCATAAGGCGCGGATTGCCCTGGTGGCAGCCCACGCAGGAACCGTTGACGCTCTTGTGGTCGACGTGCCAGGGATTCTTGGCGGCGTCGGTGGCGGGCGCCTCGGCGCGCTTGCCGTTGTGGCACTTGAAGCAGGAGGAGGCCCCCAGGCCGCAGGCGTTGGCCACGCGGATGGGCAGGCCGTTGATCACGTGCTCGTGGATGTCCGCCAGCATCTCGTCGCCCCAGGCGTAGGTCGCGTCCCCGGAGACCCGATCACCCGCCCGATCACCCCCCGGGCCACTCATGGCCACGGCCGGATCGGTCGTGTCGTAACCGGCATTGGTCAGGTAGGACCACGCGGTACCGCCCAGCACCGTGACGGTCGCCAGGACCGCCAACAGACGCAACTGCCGGATGATGCCGGTCCACATTGTTTTCAACATAACGTTCTCCTCCTGCTTGAAAGACTCACTGATCCTGGATGATGGTCCGCAGCCCGGCCGTGGGATCCTTGCGCTGCTGCTCCCCGGCCTGGATGTCCGCCTCGCTCAAGCCCCCGGCGCACATGCAGATGGGGCCGCCCGAGCGGAACTTCAGACGTGAGGAGCGCGGTGGCTGTGCCGATGTCTGCGATGCCGCCGGCGACGGCTCGGCCCCCGCGGCCGGCGCGGCGCGGGATTCGGCCACCATGGCGGACAAACCCGCCAGCAGCACTGCCGCCATCATCGCCTTCGCCGTTGCACCGCTGATTCGCACGATCCAACCCTCCCTCTCACGCAGGGTATCATGCAGGTTGCGCGCCATCCACGTTAACGTATTGTATATACACATTTTTATATTGATTTGAGGGGGCGCCACAGATTGCATATCAGGGAACGGTGCGCCGCACGTCTCAATTTGCAATCGCCATCAGTGGCAGCCGCTCGCTCAGCGCCGTATAGCGTGTGGCACGCGCCTCGACCAGCGCCGTCTCCAGCACCCCGCGGGTCAGGGCATCGAGGCGCGCGCCACTGTCACGCAACACACTGGCGAACACGCGCTCGTAATGCTCGCGCGGCGCGACCTCGATGCGCAGTTCGATCTGCCAGCCGTCTTCCGACGGCGTCGCCAGTTCCGCCTCGAGCACCCGCTCGGCATCGGGTGCCAGCCGCGTGTCGCTACGCTCCTCGGTGAGCCAGACATCGGCCTCGCGCCCGATCACGGCCTCGGCCAGCCGGGCCTGTTCCTTGCCGGCAGCGTCGACCACAACCAGCCGCAGCCAGACACGGGGCACGAGGTAGGTCGGGAAATAGTGACCGGCACCGCTGTTGCGCACCACGGCACGCGCCCGCAGCCGGCCCGCGGCGGCGGGCTCCACCGACAGCTCGGTGGTCAGCGCCTGGCGCACCATATCGGCATCGTGGATACCGCGCCACAGATGCCGCCGGTCCGGCATGTGGCAGGATTGGCAGGCGCGACCCTCGGCGGCGTGGCGTGAGGCCTGCCATTCGTTCAGGGTGTTCTCCAGCAGTTTGCCGTTGAGCGCCGGGCCGCCCTCGGGGAACTGATGGCAGGTGGCGCAGAAGCGACTGTCGGTGAAGGCGGTCGCCGCGTGATAGCCGGCGTGCGGCAGCCCCGGTGTATCGCCGGCCGGCTTGCCCGGCCCGGGTGGCGGGCCGTAACGCTCGTGCGCCCGCACATGACAGGCGGCACATACCAGACCCTGCCGGTGCAGATCCGGCGGCACGTAGGCGGGTGGCGGGGCGGGCGGCGCACCCGCCCAGTTCAATTCCTGCGCCAGCAGGGCCCGCTGCTCGGCGAGCGGTGCATGACAATCGAGGCAGCGCGCCATCTCCGCCGCCGACTGTACGCGGGCCTGCCAGAGGATGCCGGCACCCATGGTCTGGTGGTGCAGGCTGGTGCTCCAGTCGCGGTACTGATCGGCATGGCATTCGGCACAGGCCTGCGGCGCCAGCGAGGCCTCCAGAGTCGTGAAGTGTGCGGGCGGCGTGCCCTGGGCGGCGATCGGCATGGCCCAGTGGCGCGCGAGGAAGGCCGCCACCGGATCCTCCGGTACCGGCGCCACCGCGCGCCACAACCACCAGCCTGCCCCGGCCAGCAGGGCGCACAGCAGCAGCAGAATGATCCGGCGGGTCGTGGCAGTGGTCATGGCAGGTTCCAAGCGCACCGTCTACCCGTCACGCGTGCAAGGTGCAGACCGCGACAAACCCATGGTGCTACGGAAGACACACACTGGAATGCCCCTGAAAAAACCATTTTGACCACGGAAGCACACGGAAGCACACAGCAGGCGAGACTGCGGCGGGGTTTGTATTCTGTGTGCTTCCATGTGTTTCCGTGGCAGATTGCAGGTTTCATGGGCTCCGTGACCATGCTCACGAGTGTGTCCGACCACTGGGCCGGACCCGATCGATCCGCCGCAAGGTTACCGGACCGCAAGGCAGATCGCCATGGAAGCACACGGACCTCCAAGCCCCGCACGTCACCCCCTTCCATGTTCTTCCGTGTGTTTCCGTGGCCAATGAATTAGGTTATGTAGCGGTGCTGTGGCCACCGGTCACGCGGCACGCGCGCCTCCTTGACAAAAAAAACCCGGCCGTGGGAGCGGCCGGGGACGTGTGGATCACGACGTCAAAGGTTGCCCGGAAAGGGACCGGGCAAGGAGGAGTCAACCACCACAGGGGCTGGGAGGCAGCAGTCCGCCGCCACCACCACCGCTGCCGCCACTCGTGGCGCCGGTCTTGTAGGCCTTGTCCGCGTCGATGATGGCGTTGGTGACGCGATAGCGAGGTGCGTCATAATACGCGTCATCGATGATGCGTGGGTCGATCGTCGCGGTACTGAGGGTGAACACGGAACGTGCCAATGTGTCGGTCCGCCAGGGAGAATCTACCGGCAGGATGAATTCCCCGAACTTGTCTTGGATGTGCGTCATGGCATTCCACTCGACCATGGCGCCGTCGTAGAAGCGCGTCGGGATGCCGAGGATCACACCCGCTACGGTACCGGTCAGCATCGCGCGGAAGGTCGTCTCGCAATAGGTGATGATCGTGCCGGACCGGTAGGCATTACCGGGCCCGACCGGGACCGCAGCCCCGCCCACATCGGTCTTGAACTGAGAGGTGGCGCCTGCGGGGAGTTCACCATTCAGATAAGCGGCGAGGGTTGCCTTGTCTTTGTAACGCCCGATTGCATCGACCATTTCCGTATGCTCGAGCAGCAGGGCACCGTTCGGGTGCCCAGCCCTTGAACCATTATTCTGGAAGCCGGTCCCGAGGTATTGCGCATTATTGCGTGCATCCCACAGCAAGGCCGATGCGCGTCCCTCGACCACATCGATCACATCACTCATGGTCGCCTGCAGCACGGTGTTGTCCTGCGGCAGACTGCGTACCGAGACACGACCCGAGCGCGGCAGACAGTTGGGAGCCGGTGGAGTCCCCAGCATGGTGTTCTCGTCGCAGGTCGCCGTCGGGCCGACATAACCGAGCATTACCCCGGTACCCGCATTGGCTGCACCGCCGTTGAGCTGCGCGAGATGTTCCTTGACCACGCCCCAATAGCGCAACATGTACCAGCAGCGGCCCATCGACATCGCGGTGCCGGCGCTTCCAGCACCCATGGCGCACACCAGCATGTCCCGCGTGGGGTCGATGCCGTAGTCGGACAGGAAGGCATCCATCGTGGTGCCGTCCGGCACCATGCTGCGTGTGGTGGTCACACCGTTGCTGCGATCCATCGTCAGTCGCGAGCCGGGCACGCTGTAGGTGAGTACGCCGCCTGCCGGGTTGGGCGTGATGTATTCGCTGCCTGCCGGGCCGTTGTTCACCTGCAGAATGATCAGGCGCCCGGTGATACCTGCCGGCCGGTTGACCTCCCAGTTATCGATCCAGCGCTTGAGCGTCGTACCGGTAATCAGGCCGTTGACGTTGTCGTCGTAATTGTCCGCCGACACCTGCGCGATCTGCGCCGGAGTGTTGATGACGATTGGCGTCGGCGTGCCGCCGGGCGGCGTGACGTAGCCGACGGTGCTGTCTTCCCCACCCCCGCCGCAGCCGGCCAGGCCGACTGCGGCCAATAAGAACACGCCAGCCGTGAAACCGGATTGCGGCCAACGCGAAGCTCTCAACTGTGTGCTCATGTGCTCTCCTCCGCGAGCTGTTGTTCGAATCCGCCACGGGCGCCGACTGAGTCGAGACGCGTGCACGGCCTTAGCACCAGCTGTGATAGCAGTGTTCATGCCATCACAAATAACACTCTAATTACAATTACTTACCAATACAGGCGCCGTGCACGGGCATTGCAGACTACCTGCGGCACAGGGGTGCGGTGGAATTTGCAATGCGCGCCTCATGTGCCTCATGCACCGCGATCGCCGCGCAGGACCACCGGCACGGCGCCGGCCGCGAGGTGGTCAAGCAGCGTGGCAGGGTCGGCATCCAGCTCGAGCGCCTCGACCTCGGCGCCACGCGCGCGCAGGGCGGCCTCCAGCTTCGTCACGTCCAACGCCGGCCCCGCCTTGGCGGGACGTTGGGTGGATGTCACCAACAGTATTTTTCGGGTTTGGGTCATGGTGTGTCCTCATTCGGGATTCGGGATTCGGGATTCGGGATTCGGGATTCGGGATTCGGGATTCGGGATTCGGGATTCGGGATTCGG